>NZ_RBZR01000064.1:0-1150 GCF_003628495.1 Ruminococcus sp. B05
ACCTGATTGTGATAGGTAATCCGCCGCTTTTGCCATATCTCCCGATATGGTAGTCAGGACGGATTTTCCCCCACGTCGCACCGTGCGTGCGGCTTTCGTCGCACACGGCGCTCCATCAATACGGATTAGTTGTTGCGTGTATGTGAAACTACCAGTTTTTCCCTATAACTTAAAATCTTCTTTTGCACTTGTTTTTCATAATCACTGATGTCCATGCCCGGCGTGTTAATCGCCATATAGCATTTCTTGTGTACTGATATAAGGTTGTTGACACGGTTTACTTTATCCAGCGGAAGATATGGGTTAATTCTATGGGTGTATGGAGCATGGTCTATCAACCATTTTCCGCAAACCCTGCATTTGAGCCGGTCACGGTTCAGGGCGTATGCCTTATTCATGACAAACTCAAAATTGTTCAGATAGCCCCATTTACCCTTTAAGACAGCGATTGACGCATTTTCTGAATACACATCATCCAATCTGGCTTGTATGCGCTTCTTCTTAGTGCGCCTGAAATTGATTTCCCGTCCTTCGGCAGTATAGGGCGTTTCTTTTGGATTTTTCCCTCTCGTTTCCTGCCAGTTACAGAACGTGAGCGATGTAACTCCAACATAGATGTCACGGTATTTGACAGAAGGTATCTTTTGCCTGTAATTCTGGTGTATTCGGGGAAGGTTCTGCGTATCTTTGGCTCGAATCCATTTCCCTTTATACTTTTTGAGCCGGCGGCTCGCTGCAAGTTGTATCTTTCTGCCATATTTGTCCATGCTCACGCTAACCCATGTGCAGCATTGATAATACTGGATGACCCCTCGTATCTGGCTGTTAATCCGATTGATTTCATCAATCAGCTTTTCACGGCTTGTATCCCGTGGGATTTTCTTAATATTATCCGCTATCACATCAACTTTGCGTTTCAGTCTTTCTCTGTCCGGCTGTGTTCTGGTAACATAACCATGTTCGCCTTTCCCCTTTACTACCTTAAACTCGTATCCGAGAAATGTGGCGTGTTTCTTTCTTACATCCGTAATCAGTGTTTTCTCTTTGGATAATGTCAGCTTCATCTCTGTTTCCAGAAATTCCTTTAACGATGATTTCCAAAATTCAGCATGTTCCCGGCTATCTGTAATAATTACAAAATCGTCGGCAT
>NZ_RBZR01000065.1:0-1034 GCF_003628495.1 Ruminococcus sp. B05
GCATTGGCAATATCTTCTGGCTGTCCAAGACGACGCAATGGAATTCTTTCAATCATAGGTTCGATAACTTCCTTTGGCACGGCCTTCATCATATCAGTTTCTGTAATCCCAGGTGCAACAGCATTAACACGAATACCTTTAGGTCCTAGTTCTCTTGCTAATGATACAGTCAATCCGTTTACCGCAAACTTCGATGCCGGATAAGCAAACCCACTTGGCTGTCCCGAAATACTCACCATGGAAGAAGTTGAGAGAATGACCCCCTTGCCTCTTGCCACCATACATTCTGCTGCTACACGAGTAGTATTAAATACTCCTTTTACATTTAGATCCATGACTTTATCAAAAGTCTCCTCTGTATAATCCATAAATGAGGTGTTTTCTGAAATCCCTGCATTATTTACCAGTATGTCGACACATCCATATTTTTCAGTTGCCTCTTTAAAAGCCTTTCTGACAGACTCCATGCTTGCCAGATTTGGACTAATTCCAGCAACTATTGCATTGGGATATTTTTCTTTTAATTTATCTACAGCAACATCTGCCGATTCCTGTGAACTTGCTGCCAACACAACTGAAGCACCTTCCTTCAAGAATTTATCAGCTGTAGCAAATCCTATACCACGGCTTCCACCCGTAATGATTGCAACTTTATCTTTTAATCTCATTTAGACTACCTCCTTACTTTGTTTGTAGTTACATTATAAGCAAAAGGTAAATCATTTTCTGTGATATCATCACAAACTATCGCAATAAAAAACCCTGTTGCTCACACGCACCAGGGTTTTTGTTTATCTATCCGTATTTAAATAATCAGAATTTTATTCAACTTCTGAAAACTGATCTTTTCCAACATCACATAATGGGCATTCAAAATCTTCTGGAACGTCCTCCCACTTTGTTCCTGGTGCAATACCACCTTCTGGATAACCTTCCTCTTCATCATATTCCCATCCGCAAACGTCACATACATATTTCATTAGTTTGTTCCTCCTTATAAATATATTAATACACAGCATATATTACTGTTGTAT
>NZ_RBZR01000066.1:0-978 GCF_003628495.1 Ruminococcus sp. B05
ATATTTGATGGAAGTAAAAAGTAAGCGTGCCGATGTATTTCATTTGTATGATCAAAAAAAGCAGTTAAAAGTAATATCGCAGAGAGTGGGCGTTCAAATATTATATTTATTAATACTTTCCTGTGTTGGATATGTTTTGTTTTTCTGGCAAAAACCGGGCAGTGTAAACGAAGGCATTTCGGGTATTCAGATATTTCTTTTATATTTCATTGCAATGTTTGGAACTATCTGGCTTTGGAGTATATGCTCTGTGATTTTGTGTACATTGCTTCGAAATATGTGGGCAGGTATTGGATGTTTATTTGGAATTGTCATTGGACTTATATCAAAAGCGGGAAGTTCATTTTTCGGAAATCTGGGATTGTTTTCTTTCAGCTTTTGTGAACCTACTCAATTAATGTCCGAGAGTTGGATTTATGGAACGCTTGTGTCTTTTATAGCGGGGCTGTTTTTATTTGCAGTATTACCAATGACTTTAAAGAAAAGAGGATAGATTATGAGTATTAGAATAAATGATTTAACAGTTAGATTTAAAAATGGTGTAGTTGCAGTAAATAAGGCATCTCTTGAAATACCTAAGGGAATTTACGGACTTTTGGGTGAGAATGGTGCCGGAAAAACCACTTTGATGAGGGTTCTTACAACTGTTTTAAAACAAACGGAAGGAATGGTTTCCCTTGATGGAATTCTGTATAACGAGGGAAATTATGAGAAAATACAGAAAAAGATTGGTTATCTTCCACAGGAAATCGACTTATATCCGAATCTTACGGTGAAAGAATGTCTTGTATATATGGGGGGACTGTCAGGAGTAGCCAGAAATGACCTCGAACAAAGAATTACCTATTATCTGGAAAAGACTTCTCTTACAGAGCATCAGAATAAAAAAATGCGGCAATTATCTGGTGGTATGAAGAGACGTGTCGGACTCATACAGGCACTTCTTAATAATCCGGATTTTTTGATTATTGATGAACC
>NZ_RBZR01000067.1:0-973 GCF_003628495.1 Ruminococcus sp. B05
AACTGGGATCCCTGATCACTGTGCAGGATGAGTTCGCCTTGAATCTTCGGTTGGGAATCCAACGCTTTTTGAAGCGTGCGTATCGCCAGATCACTGGTAATATTGCGGTCTGTTATGCTCGCAACCACACTCCGGTCGTGCAGGTCCAGAATTGCGCAGTTGTACCGTACCTCACCATTTGAAAGAAACAGATATGTAAAATCGGTACACCATTTCTGGTTGATCCCAGCCGCACCGAAGTCTTGCTTGAGCTTGTTTTCAAACACTTTGTGAGTCTCTCCGTGCTGGTATACAGGCTTTTTCGGTCGAACGATTGATTTCAGTCCGAGCATGCGATTCATGTATTTATGAACCGTTGTGCAGCTGTATGGAAGTCCTTCCCGACTTAAATATACCCGCATCGTGCGATAACCTGTTACGCCATGATATTTGTGGTAAATATCTGTAATCTTTGACAGCACTGTATTTAGGTGGGTATGGTACTCTGCTTTCCGATTTTTCTGATAGTTATAGTACGCATTCGGGCAGATATTTAAATGCCGTAGAAGCCAGCGTAAACCAAATTCCGTATGATATTGTTCAATGAATCGATAAGCCTCTAATCGATTTCCTTTGCAAAGAATGCCGCTGCTTTTTTTAGAAAGAGATTTTCCTTTTTTGCTTCTTCCAGCTCCTTTTTCAAGCGGAGATTTTCTTTCATGAGTTCCATTTCATTTGGTGAATCTGGAGCTTCCAGGGCTTTGGCTTGGCATTCTTCGCTGAATTCTTTACACCACTTAGAGATACTGGCTTTTGATACGCCATATTCAGCAGTGATACTTTTATAGGTACGACCTTCTTCCTCATGAAGACGTACAATCTTCTTTTTGAATTCTGATGTGTAACTTTGTGGCATAAGTAGATACCTCTTTCCTTTATGAGATTAATTATATCTTATTAGCCACTACTGTTACAACTATAGTTTATCATAACA
>NZ_RBZR01000068.1:0-920 GCF_003628495.1 Ruminococcus sp. B05
TTGATCTATGTGATTATAGCATACGGAATCACATATGTAATGGGACTTCTGATGTGGTATGGCTATAGAAAAGGTCTTAATCTCAGCGCTTTTCCACAGGCGCAGATGCTGTATCCAGCAGCAGGTGTGATGATGGCTTATTTAATTACCAAAAAAGGAGATAAAAATCTTCCAACGGCTTTTTACATATTCTTTGTAGCTCTCACGGCGGTGCTGGTTGTCTGCACGGCGGCTTCTGTTCTGGCTCCCAAAAATAGAGATCTGATGAGCATGCCATATTCTCAGTGGGCACCGATCATGGAGTACGTTATAATAGGTGGCAGCGTTATTTTCTGGATTCTTCTTCTGCAATCCGGTAAAGAAAAGCGCAGAGCCTATGGACTGAACAGCGAACACTGGAATATATCTATTCGTATGATCCTGTTGTTTATTGGATTATATCTTCTCAGATTTGTGATTGCCTGTGCTCTGAGCGGCCAGCTTTCTGAATTTGGCAAAATAATGGCAAATCCTACTACCTGGATCATATTTTTTACTGTTTTGGTAAACTTTTTCCTGTCAGTAGTGGCATTCTTTGGAGAAGAATACGGATGGAGATATTATCTTCAGCCTCTTCTTCAGAAAAAATTTGGACTAAAAGGCGGCGTAATCCTTTTGGGCTGTGTGTGGGCTGTATGGCATCTGCCAATAGACTTCTTCTATTACACTACGCCGGATATGGGGCTGGCGGCTCTGGCAAGCCAGTTTGTTACCTGTATTTCACTGGGGATTTTTATGGCATATACTTATATGAAAACCCAGAATATCTGGGTTCCGATAATTATTCATTTTCTGAATAATAATATGGTGGTAGTTTTTTCAGGAACGTACTCTGCGGATGTACTTCAGAATCAGCAAATCCACTGGGGAGATATTCCTGT
>NZ_RBZR01000069.1:0-745 GCF_003628495.1 Ruminococcus sp. B05
AATTATTTCCTCCCGTTAAATAATAGATAACTATTAAAAATAGACAATACTTGCTCATAAGTAACGGTACTTAAATTGTTTACTTTGGCGTGTTTCATTGCTTGATGAAACTGATTTTTAGTAAACAGTTGACGATATTCTCGATTGACCCATTTTGAAACAAAGTACGTATATAGCTTCCAATATTTATCTGGAACATCTGTGGTATGGCGGGTAAGTTTTATTAAGACACTGTTTACTTTTGGTTTAGGATGAAAGCATTCCGCTGGCAGCTTAAGCAATTGCTGAATCGAGACTTGAGTGTGCAAGAGCAACCCTAGTGTTCGGTGAATATCCAAGGTACGCTTGTAGAATCCTTCTTCAACAATCAGATAGATGTCAGACGCATGGCTTTCAAAAACCACTTTTTTAATAATTTGTGTGCTTAAATGGTAAGGAATACTCCCAACAATTTTATACCTCTGTTTGTTAGGGAATTGAAACTGTAGAATATCTTGGTGAATTAAAGTGACACGAGTATTCAGTTTTAATTTTTCTGACGATAAGTTGAATAGATGACTGTCTAATTCAATAGACGTTACCTGTTTACTTATTTTAGCCAGTTTCGTCGTTAAATGCCCTTTACCTGTTCCAATTTCGTAAACGGTATCGGTTTCTTTTAAATTCAATTGTTTTATTATTTGGTTGAGTACTTTTTCACTCGTTAAAAAGTTTTGAGAATATTTTATATTTTTGTTCATGTAAT
>NZ_RBZR01000070.1:0-674 GCF_003628495.1 Ruminococcus sp. B05
CGCAATGTCCTTTGGATATCCATGAGCGAAGATGTTCAAAATCTCGGACTGCTCCACACGATCGGAGCCACAGAAAGACAGATTACAAAAATATACCGGAAACAAATGAGGTCACTCATGTTAAAAGGTTCTGTCTTGGGAAGTTTGATCTCTGCACTGATTTTAGTCTTATTAATACCGGAACTATTAGGTTTCCATTTTTATCAGGAAATGGGAGGGAATACAATACTTTCCTTTTTCAGACCGTGGATTCTTTTGCTTTCTGTTGTATTTGTAAATGGAATTTTGTGGATAGCATCGGAAGGCGTTATTAGAAAAATAACGAAGCTGTCTTGTATTGAGAGTGCTGCTTATAACGAAAATACAGTTGCCAGAAAAACACAACACTCTGGGAAAATAGTGCACAGACGTTCTGAAACAGAAGAAATGTTCTATATTGCATGGGGAAATATAACACGACAGAAAGCACGATTTATCATTACAAGTCTTTCTATATTTTTAGGTGTCCTATCCTTTATTCTAATGAATGTACTTACAAATGGATGTGATTATAAGCATCTTCTTGAGAAACGTCCTGATTTTTTGCTGGCAGGAGAGTTTAGCGAATTCGGGAAAAGTCAGGGGTGTGGGGAAGAATATAAAACAAGAGAAATCGATGTGGATCCTTTGCTGAC
>NZ_RBZR01000007.1:0-144813 GCF_003628495.1 Ruminococcus sp. B05
ACGCGGCGTCGCTGCATCAGGGTTTCCCCCATTGTGCAATATTCCCCACTGCTGCCTCCCGTAGGAGTTTGGGCCGTGTCTCAGTCCCAATGTGGCCGGTCGCCCTCTCAGGCCGGCTACTGATCGTCGCCTTGGTAGGCCGTTACCCCACCAACCAGCTAATCAGACGCGGGTCCATCTCATACCACCGGAGTTTTTACCCCTGCACCATGCGGTGCTGTGGTCTTATGCGGTATTAGCAGTCATTTCTAACTGTTATCCCCCTGTATGAGGCAGGTTACCCACGCGTTACTCACCCGTCCGCCGCTCAGTCACAAAACTCGTCATTCCGAAGAAATCCAAGCAAAGTGCTTCGCTCGACTTGCATGTGTTAAGCACGCCGCCAGCGTTCATCCTGAGCCAGGATCAAACTCTCGTTAAAAGTGTTTGTTCTAGTCAAGATTAACTCTAGCTAATCTATCCCTTTACTGTTGTTTGGTTTGTTATAAACCATTCTTAAAAATGTTTCTCTTAAAGAAATTTTCAAGGATCTGTTGTCTATTGTTTAGTTATCAATGTTCTTTGTTTTTGTTGTCGTCTCAAGCGACAGCTTTAATAGATTATCACATCTTTTGTCGTTTGTCAACAACTTTTTTATTTTTCTTTGTCGCTTCATTTCAGTGCCTCTCGGTCTGTCTCAGCGACGAAGACTATATTATCATTCCTATTTGTAATTGTCAACGTTTTTCTTGCTTTTTATTTATTTCGCACAATTCAGACAATTCACGCAATTCTGACTAAAAAAGTATTCTCTAGTTGCTGTTCACTCCCGTGTCAATCACTACGCTGATTGACACGAAGGATGCACGTTTTATCTTGAACGGCATCTTGACCATCGCCAAAGGCGATTTAAAATGGCGAGATGCGTTACTTGTCACAGGTACTGTGAACAGTAACCTTCTCTTAAATCTCATTTTTAATCATACGTTTATACAGTGCATTTTTCCTTTACTTATGATATAGTTATATCAGATGTGAGATGTCTGACCTTTATATTTTTAACAAAGGAGAATTCTTTATGAAAATGAATGAACTAGGTCTGGTCTACTTCAGCCCGACCGGAACAACAAGAAAAGTCATTATGGAGACTGCCAGAAACATCGATTTAAAATCGGTATCTTACGATCTCTCTATTCACAAAGAAAAGAAACCAAATCTGCATTTCAAAAGCAACGATTTTGTTCTTTTCGGAATTCCTGTTTATGGTGGCCGTGTTCCTGCCACATTTCTGGAATACTTTGAAACATTAAAGGGTGATAACACTCCTGCTGCACTGATTGCTACATACGGATGCCGCGAATACGAAGACGCGCTTTTGGAATTAAAAAACGAGGTTGAAAGTCGCGGATTCAAAGTAATCGGAGCCGGTGCCTTCCCTGTACAGCACTCCATCGTGCGCCAGATTGGAATGAGCCGACCGAACAAGGCAGACTTGAAAGTCATTGCGGATTTCGGAATCCAGTTAAACCGTAAACTTCGCAACGCTGTAGATTTTGATAATGTGGATATTCAGGTTCCAGGGAACAATCCTTATAAAAAATATGGAACAATTCCGCTCGTTCCAAAAACAGATGTGAATCTTTGTACCGAATGTAAGGCATGCGCTAAATCCTGTCCTGCCGGTGCTATTTCCATGGAAAATCCCAAAAAAACTGATAAGGGAAAATGTATTTCCTGTATAAAATGCGTCTACTCTTGTAAAAAGAAAGCCCGCTATGTCAGCAACATGAAACTGAATATGGCACAGAAGAAACTGACTAAAATCTGCAAAAGCGATAAACAGGCAGAGATTTTCATATAACATTAAGTTCCGAAAAAAGAGATTAATACCCTCTTTCTTCGGAACTCTTTTTATTTCAGCTCAAGATGATTTTACTTTAATTGCTTTTATTTTATAAAATTTTTTAGTAATTATCTTTTCACAAAGTATTCCTCATACCAAACAAGAAATGTATAGATTGTCCACACTTTTCTCCAGTTATCTGAATTTCCGCCAACATAATCATCAAAAATAGCCTGTATCTCTTCCATATTAAAGAATTTCTCAGCTATATCACTCTGGAATTTTTCACGCACATCTTTATTATATCTGTCATCCGCCATCCAAATACGAATAGGCACGATAAATCCTAATTTCTTACGGAAAGCGATTTCCTCGGGAAGAACTTTTGCTGCTGCTGTACGAAAAGCGACTTTATTCTGTTCTTCATTCACTTTATAACAGGATGGCATTCTGGATGCAATGTCAAAAATTCTTCTATCTGTCAATGGCATACGAACTTCCAGACCTGCAGCTGTACTCATCTTATCTACATTAAGATAAATATCTCCCTCTAACCAAATCTGAATATCAACATCTGACATTTTTGTAAGCGGATCTAGTCCTTCTGTTTCTTCATAAATACCTGCTGCCAGTTCGATTGGAAGTACATCTGGATCATATTTCTTCAGAATACGCTTTTTCTCATCCTCTTTCATAATGTTCGTATTTCCAACATAAAATGTTTTCAGATTGTCGCCATATCTTTCCGCATTACGATACATATTGTATCCGCCGAAAAATTCATCCGCTCCTTCTCCTGAATAACAAATATCTGTATGTTCTGCTGTTGCCCTGCATCCAAGTGCAAATGCAATTGCTGAAGCATCTCCAAGCGGCTGCTCCATATTATACATTACCCAAGGTACAATATCAAAATATGCCTCCGGTGTAATTCTGCAACGGCTGTTTTCTCTTCCTAAAATATCTGCTGTTTCTTTCGCTAATGGTGACTCATCAAAACGTGCTTCATCATATCCACAAGAATCCGACATTTTTACATCCGACATTGCAAGTACATAAGAAGAATCCACTCCGCCCGACAAAAATGACTCTGCTTTTTCATCTGCTGTTTTTACTTCCGGCATAATTTCTTTCAGCGTAGAATGAATCTCATCTGCCCAATCTTCCAATGATTTACTCTCATCCGGATGGAATTCTGGTTTCCAGTATCTCTCTATTTTCATTTTTCCGTTCTGCCAGATTAAATATCTTCCAGGCAACAATTTCTTAACACCTTTGAAAAATGTATTCTCTCCTGCAACATAAGTCAGAGATAAATACAATTGTAATATTTCTTCATTCAATTCTTTTACAAAACCAGGTTTCTCCATAATCTGACTGATCATTGTACCATACAGAAGTTGTCCGTCTGCTGTCTCATAATAGTAGAATGGTTTTGTTCCAAACTGATCACGAAGACAGAATAATTTTTTCTCTTCTTCATCCCACAATGCAAATGCGAACATTCCATGCATATGATCAGCCATCTCACATCCCCATGTCTGATATGCACGAATTAAAATTTCTTCCTCTCTTGCCTCTCTTTTTAATGAAGCATCGATATTCAGTTCTTTGCACAGAGCCTCCCAATTACGGATATGTCCTCTGTATTCTTTTACGATTATCATTTGTACCTCTCCTTTCAACATCTGATATCTTTTGATCTATATTCTAATGCGTTTCACTGACTCTTCACCCTTTATATACAATCAGCCTAGATCAGATTCATAGCATCATTGATTGTTTTCACTCCTATAATCTTGATTCCTTTTATTCCTTTCACCATATCTAATGATACTTCTGGAACAACACATGTTTCAAATCCTAATTTTTTTGCCTCTGCCACTCTTTGTTCCGGCATATTAACTGCACGTACTTCTCCGCTAAGTCCTACTTCTCCAAAAACAATCATCCGCTCATCTACCGGACGATTTTTATAGCTTGATACAATCGCCATCACAATACCAAGATCGATTGCAGGTTCATTCATCCTGATTCCACCTGCAATATTGACATATGCATCGCAATTAGCTAAGTGTAATCCTATTCTTTTTTCCAAAACAGCCATAAGCAAATTCACTCGGTTATAGTCTGTTCCTGTCGCAGTTCTTCTCGGCATTCCGAAATTGGTATCACAGACCAGTGCCTGAATCTCTATCAACAATGGACGAGTACCTTCTATTGAACATGCCACTACTGACCCTGATGCATTTTCCGGTTTCCCGCTCAACATATATTCCGATGGATTCTCTACTTCCACCAGACCATTCTGCCGCATCTCAAAAACTCCGATTTCGTTAGTCGAACCAAATCTATTCTTCACTCCTCGTAAGATACGATAGGATGCATGCCTGTCTCCTTCAAAATACAGTACGGTATCCACCATATGTTCCAACACTCTCGGTCCTGCCACCGTTCCTTCTTTTGTTACATGTCCTACAATAAATATTGTAATACCAAGACCTTTTGCCAACTGCATAAATACATTCGTAGATTCTCGTACCTGCGATACACTTCCCGGTGCCGATGCCACTTCTTCGCTATACATTGTCTGGATAGAATCAATCACTACAAATTCCGGTTGTTTTTTTTCGATGACATCTCTGATTGTTCCAAGATTCGTCTCGCAAAACAACTTCATATTATCCGAAAAATTTCCCATTCTATTTGCTCTAAGTTTTATCTGCGCCTGAGATTCCTCTCCTGAAATATAAAGTACCTGTCTCTCCTTAGCAAGCTTCTGACAAACCTGCAATAGCAATGTTGACTTTCCAATTCCCGGATCTCCACCGACCAGAACAAGTGAACCCGGTACAATACCGCCACCAAGCACCCTGTCAAGTTCTTTCATGCCGGTTTGAAAACGTTTCTGTTCATCTGTATTGACCTGAGACAAAGCTACTATTTTTTTCTCTATATCCCTATCTGTCTTTACACTTGCAGACACCGATGATGCGATTACCTTTTCTTCTACAAATGTGTTCCATTCTTTACACATCGGGCATTGTCCGAGCCACTTTGTCTCTTCATGTCCACAATTTTGACAGAAAAATACTGTCTTTTTTCCTTTTGCCACATTTAACCTCGCTTACCGAAAAAGACCGGCAAGTATTTTTCACCCGCCGGTCTCTCCTCCTTTTATGCTAGCGTTTTACAACTTTCACAGCTGCACTTTCATTCGCATTCAATTCAATACTCACACTAAGTTTACCACTTAAATTTGTTGTCATCTTACCTGCTGAAGCTTCATCAATAAATACTTCATACTCACTATCCGGCTCAAGCTCCAATGTAAACTGTACATCTTCCGGTGCTGAAACTTCAAATTCCACTTCACGATCTGTCTCTTTGAAATTCTCTACCGCACTTCCCGGAACTGATTCGTATACAAACATTCCATTCTTCTCAAGTTTTGTAATCTCTGCAAATGTTTTAACTTTATAAAGATCTCCTTCAAATTCAAAATTGTCTAACTTTGTCTTTGATGTAAGTGTATAATCTCCAAAACTTAATGTTCCGTCACTTTCTGCACGTAATAATTCTTTTACTGTTGCCATCGTTACTGTCCTCCTACGTATCTCAGATCTTCTCTGTAGTATTGCTATCTTTAGTATAATATAAGTGTCGTTTTTTTTCTACTTTTTTGTTTCTTTTCTCTCGACTTTTATGGAATTTTTAGAAACGCCTACTGCAACCATATCACCACTTTGAATATCTCCATTCAAAATTGCCTCTGCAAGCTTATCTTCTAATTCTGTCTGCATCGCACGTCTCAATGGTCTTGCCCCATACTTAGCATCCGTTCCTTTTTCAACAATTAAATCCTTTGCTGAATCACGTATTGTCAAACTAATATTCAACTGTCTTTTCACACGGGCAGTAAATTCTTTGCAAAGCAATGTCACAATCTGCTTCATGTCCTTCTTTTCCAATGCATGGAATACGATTACTTCATCAATTCGATTCAAAAATTCCGGACGGAAGATCATTTTCACTTCATCCATTACATTCTGTTTCATTTTCTTATAATCACTTTGCGGATCTTCTTTTGTAGCAAACCCCAGTTTCTTAGGATCAATAATAGATTTTGCCCCGGCATTAGATGTCATAATAATAACAGTGTTACTAAAATCAACCTTTCTTCCCTGCGAATCTGTAATATGTCCGTCATCCAACACTTGTAATAAAATGTTAAATACATCCGGATGTGCTTTTTCAATCTCATCAAAAAGAATTACTGAATACGGCTGTGTACGAACCTTGTCACTAAGCTGACCGCCTTCTTCATGTCCTACATATCCCGGAGGCGATCCAATCATCTTTGACACTGAATGCTTCTCCATATATTCCGACATATCTACACGAATCATTGCTTCTTCTTTCCCAAACAACGCTTCTGCCAATGCTTTGGATAACTCTGTTTTTCCTACCCCAGTTGGTCCTAAGAATAAAAACGAACCAATTGGTCGTTTTGGATCTTTCAATCCAACTCTTCCTCTTTTTACTGCACGAGCTACCGCATTGACCGCTTCATCCTGGCCGACTACTCTGTGATGCAGTTCTTTTTCAAGATTATTCAATCTCTGTGTATCGCTTTGCTGTAATTTCTGTACCGGAATCTTAGACCACGATGATACAATGGCAGCAATATCTTCCACCGAAACTTCCGGATTGCTTGATGCCATCTTTTTATCAAATCTTTTTCTTGTAGATTCAATCTTTTTCTCAAGTTCCTGCTGCTTTTTTTGAATCTTCGAAGCTTCTTCGAAGTCTCCTTCTTTAATTACCCTTTCTTTCTGAAGCCCCAATTGCTTCTTCTCATCTTCCATCTCTGTCAAATGTGCTGGAACCTTATAACCTGTCAGACTTACATGTGCACAAGCTTCGTCCAATACATCAATTGCCTTATCTGGAAGATTTCGATCTGTAATATAACGTTCCGAAAGTTCCACTGCCGCCTTCAACGCTTCTTCTGTAAGCTTCACTTTATGATGTGCTTCATACTTCGGTTGAATTCCCTTTAATATATCCAGGCACTGTTCCTTTGAAGGCTTCTCGACTGTAATCGGCTGAAATCTTCTTTCCAAAGCTGCATCTTTTTCAATGTACTTGCGATACTCTGCGATCGTAGTTGCTCCGATCAACTGCAGTTCCCCACGAGCCAGTGCCGGCTTTAATATACTAGATGCATCAATTGCACCTTCTGCTCCACCAGCTCCGATCATCGTATGTAATTCATCCAAAAACAAAATAATATCTCCGTCCGCTTCGACTTCAGATATAAGCCCCTTCATACGTTCCTCAAATTCGCCTCTGTATTTTGAGCCTGCAATCAGCCCTGGAAGATCCAATGTATAGATACGTTTCCTTTTCATCGTTTCCGGCACAATCCCTGAAGCGATCCGCTGTGCCAGTCCTTCCAGAATAGCTGTTTTACCAACTCCCGGTTCTCCAACCAGACATGGGTTATTCTTTGTTCTTCTACTCAGCACCTGCATAAGACGAAAAATTTCTTCTTCTCTTCCTATAATAGGATCTAATTTTCCTTCTTCTGCTTCCGCAGTCAAATCTTTACAAAACTGTTCCACTGCTCCGCCATTTCCACGAAGTCCATCCTGCAATTCGTCCTGATATGCTTTCGGATCAATCCCTGCCGCCACAAAAATGTCTTGCATCATCTTCTGCAAGCTTACATTCAATGTAATCAGCATCTTTGCTGCAACACAATCTAAGTCTCGTATGATCGCTACAAGAATATGTTCTGTCCCTACTATATCCATATGAAAATGTGCCGCTTCACGTGCACTGTCTTCCAATATATATTGAAATCTCGGGCTTTCTTTCGGCTTCTGTCTCTTTTCCGTCTTTTTATTTGGTGCTACGAGCTCATCCATTAACTTTAAAAGCTTCTCTTCATCTACTCCATGACCTGCCAGCACCTGCCCGGCTACACTTGCAAATTCCTGCCGCAATCCAAGAAGCAAATGTTCTGTTCCTACATAATGATGATTTAATTTCTTTGCTGCTTTTTCTGCATTACTAATTGCATGCTGTGCTTGTTGTGTAAATTTAATCTGCATATAACCTCCGTCTGCTTATCTATTTTCTGTCTGATTCCCAGTTATCAATGTTATCCGTTACTGTTAAATTCTACGACTCATATTCATCCAGAATCTCATCCACCAGTTCATGGATCTCTTCTCTCGAAATCGCACGACAGCATGCTTTTGCCAAAACAATCTGCAATTGCTGACGCATCTCTTCTACTGCACGGATTTTATTCTCATCCAGAGCAATAACTGCTCCACGTCTTTTATCCAATGTAATAAAGCCTTCCTGTTTCAAAACATTATATGCCTTATTCACCGTATGCATATTAACGCCAATCGTTTCTGCAAGCTGACGCACTGAAGGAAGTGAATCCCCCTCATGAATATTCGCAGTTGCAATTCCCAGTATAACCTGATTGCGAAGCTGAATATAAATCGCTTCTTCACTGTTAAAATCAATTTCTATCAGCATCTCTCTACCTCTTTTTCTTTCGTGACATTACTGCTTTCCATATACTACGCACAGTAACTGCACAATTCTGTTATAGAAATACTAGCACAAAGAGAGAATCTCTGCAAGCAATTATTCTCCTGCAGGACTCTCTCTTTATCCCCACTCACTATGTTAAATTAAACTTTTTTCACATAATTTCAGAATTATCCACAATATCTTTCTTACACTCTCAGCATTTCCGAAAATTCTGTACTCAGCTTAATCTCTGCAATATAGAAGACATCTCCTGTGATATACACATTCCAGTCATCTGTAATTTCAACCTGAAGATCACCACCTGGCATATGCACAAGCATCTTGTTTTCTGTCAATCCCAATTTATATGCCACTGCTGCTGCCGCACACGCACCTGTTCCAGTCGCCATTGTATAACCCGCACCACGCTCGTATGTTTCAATTGCGATGTTATTGCGATCTGTCACCTTCATAATCTCCGTATTCACTCGTTCTGGGAAATATCTTGCACTCTCAGAATGTACACCGATTTTACAAACCAGTTCTTTTGAAATTTCCTGCATTGGAATAACGCAATGCGGATTTCCTACTGACACGCATGTTGCCGGATACAGATTGTTGCCAAATACCATATCCTCATTGATAACCTCTCTTCTTTCTCCTATTACCGGGATTTCCTCACTCACAAAGGATAATTTTCCCATAGATATACGCAGTCTGCTTCCCTCTTCATTCAAATATGTAATCTCTACAATACCGCCATCTGTCATCAATTCATAATTCTTTTTCTGCACATATCCTGCGTCTTTTAAATATTTTGCAAAAATACGAACTCCGTTTCCACTCTTTTCTGCAACACTTCCATCCGGATTCCAGATTTTCACAGCCAGACGTTCTCCCAGCAAAGGGCCTTCCAAAATACCATCTGAGCCAAGCCCTACATTTCGATTACAAATCATCTTGACATTAGCTTCGTTTAATTCCAACTCATTTTTATTTGGATCAAATACAAGATAATCATTTCCCAGTCCATGATATTTTTCTAATAAAATCTGCATAATCTACTCCTCCCACATTAATATACTATTTTTCCCATGATATTTTTATTATACATAGCATTATATTTGAATAATACAAAATAACTGCTTTCTATATTGCAAATAATGCTGTTTTTGTTTAATATCATATTATCGGACCATATAAAGGAGGGATGTTATGGAAACATATCAGAAACGAGGATATTTAAACAGTGATTTTCGGATTTTTCATTTAAAAGATCAAGTGGATACCGAGTTTGATTATCATACGCACAATTTCCATAAAATCACTATTTTTATCAGTGGAAATGTACAATATTTTATTGAAGGAAAGACTTATACTCTAAACCCTTACGACATTGTCCTCGTCAATCGAAATGACATTCACCGTATCCAGGTAGACTCTTCCATTCCATATGAAAGAATCATCGTTTATATTTCCCCCGGATTTATGGAAGCTTACCGAACTACCGAATATAATCTCGCTTATTGCTTTGAACAGGCCCGCGAGAAGCAGTCATATGTTCTTCGAATCCCTTCCTTAGAAACCAGCTCACTATATAAGACTACCCAGCGCTTAGAACGCTCGTTCCACGATCATGAATATGCAGGAAGCTTATACCGCCAGATTTTATTCCTGGAATTTATGATTCAATTAAATCGTGCCACATTAAAAGAGGGCATCGAATACCTTGACACCAAGCTTTATAACAAAAAGGTTCTGGATATTATGAATTATATTCAAGATCATTTAACAGAGACAATAAGTATGGATTCCCTCGCATCTGTCTTTTATCTGAGTAAATATCATATGATGCGGTTGTTCAAAGCAGAAACCGGTGTTACTATCGGTCATTACATTACTTATCGCCGGCTGTTGCTCGCCAGACGTTATATTCACTCTGGCATGCCTATTACAGATGCATGTTTTGCCTGCGGTTTTCAAAGTTATTCCGCATTTTCCAGAGCATATAAGCAAGAATTCAAAGAACCACCAAGAAAATTAAAATAATCTTCCTGGTGGTTCTTCTCTTCCCTATCACATTTTCATATTAATTAAAATATACCATCTCTTCAATCGGTTCAGCCGGCTCAATATTTTCCGCTGTCAACACCGGACCAACTCCTCGATACATTGCCAGTTTCTCATACCCTACTTTTGCACGCACTTTTACCCACTGTCCTGCTTTTAATTTTGGTGCATAAGAACTTTTACAAATATATCCTAAAAATGTTGTATCATCTGCGCAGCAAGTCATTGCCATTCTTCCCGGGAAAAATAATTTACTTGGAAAACTTCTTGGCTTCATAACTCTGGCTGTATATTCTACAACCTTTCCATCGTAGCGTTCCTGATTTTCCATCATATCCACATACCAGATTCCATAATCTTCTGGAAGTATTTCAATAACATCCGCTTTCAAATCATATGGTACCTCATCTTCGAAAATATTTTCCACTTCGCCATTCTCATCCTCAAAAATAACTTCTGCCTGAGGACTTACAACTTTTACACTTCGACGATATCCTGCAAGTGGTTTAACGTCACTGCAACGATTAAATAATACCATCTCTGAATTGCGGACCATTTCCACAAACAATGGTTTCATATTTGCAAGATATATCTGAAATGTGCTCGCATCTACTGTTGTGATCTTTTGTTCGATTCCCCAGCCTTTTGGCAGTTTCAAACTTTCAAAATCACTGACCTTCCACATTCCATTGTACTCGATAACAACTCTTTCCGGATGATATTTTTCATCCAGTTTTTCAAGCCATTCCTCTGTCAAAGCTTCTGGATCGTCAATTGTTTCCATTACAATACGATGCTCTTTTAACATCTCCGGACTATATTCTTCCTCCCCTTCTTCACAAAGGATCAGAAGTGTTGTCCCATCAATCTGAAAATATTCCTGCTCTAATGTAAATTTCAAAAACTGTGTCTTTCCGCTATCAAGAAATCCAGTCATAAGATAGACCATAACATCTGGTTCCATAATATTTTCTCCTTTTAATTATTTTGCAATGCCAAATAACTCTTCCAGCTTATGCTCATCCAATTTTGAGCCAATCACACAGATTCTTCCTGTATACTCTGCTGCTCCCGTTCTGACTTCATGCTCTTCCGGTACCATATCGAAATAAATCCATTCTCCATCAGCTCCCGCAACCATACCTTTCGCACGAAGAATTGTACCATATGAAGAATCTGACTCTAACGTTTTCAAAATATTGCTGATTTCTTCTTTTGTATAAGTCTGGATTGTTTCTTTACCCCAACTTGTGAATACTTCGTCAGCATGGTGATGTCCATGATGGTCATGATGATGATCGTGTCCACATCCGCATCCACATTCTTCGCCATGATCATGGTCGTGATGATGGTGCTCATCATGGTCGTGGTGGTGGTGCTCATGCTCATCATGGTCGTGGTGGTGATGGTGCTCGTGCTCATCATGGTCGTGGTGATGGTGCTCATGTCCGCATCCGCACTCCTCATCGTGTTCATGATGTCCGCCGCATTCCGGGCAAGCAATCTCAGCCAGAAGTTCTTCTTCCAAAGACTTGCTTCCTTCCATTGTTTCAAGCAATTTCTCTCCTGAAAGCTGCTCGATTGGAGTTGTGATGATTGGTGCTTTCTCATTTAATCCACGTAAAATAGCAACGCTTTCTTCAACCTTCTCATGTTTTGCTTTGTCTGTTCTGCTTAAAATAATTGCTCCTGCATACTCAATCTGATTGCTGAAAAATTCTCCAAAGTTTTTACTGTAAATTCTACATTTAGTCACATCAACAACTGTTGTAAAGCTGTTCAACTGTGCATCAAGATTAACCTGCGCATCCTGTACTGCTTTGATAACATCCGAAAGCTTTCCAACTCCCGATGGCTCGATCAATATTCTATCCGGATGATATGTGTCGATTACTTCTTTTAAAGATTTCTCAAAATCACCTACCAGTGAACAGCAGATACAGCCTGAATTCATCTCTTTAATCTCAATTCCGGCTTCTTTTAAAAATCCACCATCAATACCAATTTCTCCAAATTCATTTTCAATCAGAACAACCTGTTCTCCTTTAAATGCTTCTTTTAAAAGCTTTTTAATAAATGTTGTCTTTCCAGCTCCTAAAAATCCAGAAATAATGTCAATTTTAGTCATGATGACCGCCTCCTATTATTTATTTGTCTTTTAATTCCAATACAATTGGACAATGGTCTGAACCCATTACATTTGTTAGAATCTGTGCATCCTGCAATCTGTCTTTCAGACATTCTGATACGCAAAAATAATCAATTCTCCATCCGGCATTCTTCTCTCTTGCCTTAAAGCGATAAGACCACCAGGAATAGATTCCTTCCTGCTCCGGATAAAAATATCGGAATGTATCGATAAATCCTGCATCTAAAAGCTCTGTAAACTTCTGTCTCTCCTCATCTGTAAATCCGGCATTCTTACGATTTGTTTTCGGATTTTTCAAATCAATTTCCTTATGAGCAACATTCATATCCCCAGTTACAATAACCGGTTTCTTCATTTCCAAAGATTTTAAATACGCACGAAAATCGTCTTCCCAACGCATACGATAATCCAGGCGTTTCAACTCATTTTGAGAATTTGGTGTGTACACTGTAACAAAATAAAAATCCTCAAATTCACATGTTATCACACGACCTTCCTGATCATGTTCTTCTATTCCGATTCCATAGCTTACTTGAATTGGTTCTTTCTTTGTAAACACTGCAGTTCCTGAATATCCTTTTTTCACTGCATAGTTCCAATATTGATTATACCCCTGCAAGTCAAGTTCTAACTGCCCGGACTGCATCTTTGATTCCTGAATACAAAAAATATCTGCATCAATCTCATTAAAAAAATCAAGAAATCCTTTTTGCACACATGCCCGGATTCCATTTACATTCCATGATACTAATTTCATTATTTATAAAACACCTCTTTCAAGCATAGTCCGCTTGCAGGTACTAAAAATCCCGCATCTGCACGTTGACCGGACTCAATTATCTCATTTATGCTTTCCGGACTTCTTCTCCCACTACCGATTTCCAGCAGTGTTCCTGTTAAAATTCTTACCATATGATACATAAATCCACTTCCGGTATACTCAATTCTAAGTCTATGTCCGTCTTGCCTAACTATTATATCATAAATTCTTCTTGTTGTGGACTTTTCATCCGGCCGATCTGTAAATCCTGCAAAATCATGGCTTCCACGCAAATATTCGATTGCCTTCTCCATCTTTTTCACATTAATCATTTCTGGATAATGAAATGAATATTTTCTCAGAAATACATCTGCTTTTTCTGCAGTATCAATCGTATATTCATATCTCTTACCTCTCGCACTGTGACGTGCATGAAACCCGTTCTTTGCAAGTTCCATATTCACAATACGGATGTCCTCCGGAATTTTCTCATTTATCTCTGTAAGAAATACTGGCTCATCCACCTTACCTGATAGAATAATACTGGCTGTCTGCCCAGACGCATGTACTCCGCCATCTGTACGCCCGGAGCCATTCACCTCTACTTTATATCCCACATACTCACTAATATCACGCTCCAAAATTCCTTGAATTGTCATATCTGTGTCCGGCTGTCGCTGCCATCCTCGAAATCTGGAGCCATCATATGCAATTGTTAATTTATATGTTCTCATAGCATCACTTTCCGTCTCTTCTGCTTTTTCTATACTTTATCACAGAGGACTGACGAATTGCAAGACGTTGTTCTATGAGTTCAATTTTGCTGATTCAGTTAAATTCTGAATAACAAATTTATGAAACTAATACCCCAAAATATGCAAAACATAGAATTCTGAAACAATTTTCAAAAGAGGATTGAAATTTATTAAAGCAGTGACTATAATTAAGAATTTGTAAAATGAGGAAAAGAACATATATTATCTAGCGGAGGATTTAGATATGAAGAATCAAGGAAAAACACAAGAAGTAATTTTAGCACCAATGACTGGTACAGCAGTTGCAATTACAGATGTACCAGATCCGATATTTACAGAAAAAATACTTGGAGACGGCATTGCAATCATCCCAACTGACGGAAAGATTGTAAGCCCAGTTGACGGAGTCGTATCCAAAGTGGTAGAAACAGGCCATATCTATGAAATAACTTCAGAAAGTGGAGTGATAATTTTAATACATATGGGGCTTGAGACAGTTGCATTGAATGGAAAATGTTTCCACATTTATGCAAAGATTGGAGATAAAGTAAAAGCCGGAGATTTGATTGCAGAAGCAGATTTGGAATTCATCCAAGAGACCGGACGCAACTCCATTACTCCTGTTCTGATTAGTTCAGATTTAGACGGAAAAGAGCTCGTATGTGAAAAAGGCGAGGTCCAGGCCGGAAAAAGTGTTATCATGACATTAAAGTAATTTTATAATGATAAATTTTTCGTAAGAAACGACTATGCCATCCTGCGGGAGCTTCGTCGGGCAAGCCCGACTCCAATTCGCTGGATGGCATAGTTATTTTTTACTCCTCCATTTCTTCTTCATAGTATTTAATAAGTGCCTGCGTTCCTAATTCTCCATAACCTTCCGCTTGCAATAATTCA
This sequence comes from Ruminococcus sp. B05, assembly GCF_003628495.1. Classification (NCBI taxonomy): domain Bacteria; kingdom Bacillati; phylum Bacillota; class Clostridia; order Eubacteriales; family Oscillospiraceae; genus Ruminococcus; species Ruminococcus sp. B05. The sequence continues at coordinate 15,012 of NZ_RBZR01000007.1, forward strand.
TAATTTGCAAGCACCTGACTTAAAACGTCTAAATTAATATTACTCATATTTGCTTCTGTAAGTGCCAATTTCATATCCTTAATAAAATGTTTCATAAAAAATCCCGGAGCATAATCACCCTCTAAAATCTTAGGTCCAAAAGTATCTAACTGCTTACTTCCAGCTGCCCCTGTCGACACGGAATCAAGCAATGTCTGAAGATCCAGCCCTTTTGCTTTTGCATAAGTAAATGCTTCGCATACTCCTGACAACGTTCCTGCTATCATAATCTGATTAGCAAGTTTTGCATGCTGTCCGCACCCGATACCACCTTGATAATTAATATTTGTCCCCATTGCCTTAAACAATGGCATGCAAGCCTCATAATCTGCTTTTTCACCACCTACAAGAATAGAAAGCGTTCCGTTTTTTGCTCCAATATCTCCACCTGTAACAGGTGCATCCAAAACATGAAGGCCTTTCTTTTTTCCCTCTTCTGCAATTTTCTGATCCAGCATCGGACTTGTAGTTGTCATATCAATCAAATATGTGCCTTGTTGTACACTATCTAAAATATTTCCTTTATCAAAATAAACTTCCTCAACATCGACAGGAAATCCTACTATTGTAATAACAGCCTCACATTCCTTGACGCAGTCTGCAATGCTATCATGAAAAATAGCCCCTTCGTTAATAACATCTTCTACTTTCGATTTTGTACGAGCATAAATGTGCAGCTCGAATCCTGCTTTTATAAGATTTCGCACCATGGATTTTCCCATGATTCCAACTCCGATAAATCCAATTTTTTTCATCTTTTGCCTCCTCAAATTATAACTACTGTAATTATAATTCTTTTTATAAAAATGTACCATATCAAAATTATCAATACATCAGGAAAAAATATATCACACCTCCGACTCCCCTTCCCAATGCCATTGCACATATCAAGCCAGCAATATATTTTGTTATTTTTAATCTGCGGATAAATATCGGAAAAACATTTAGAATTTCTGCCAGTGCCATCGCCCAACACCCGACAAAGATCCCGATTAATAATCCTATCGGAATAAGCAAAATTTTGCCATAAGGAATTGGTATCGAATATACAAAAATAACATTCCCTATAATTCCTCCTAAAGCTGCACAGTCTTCATACAAATGAATTTTATTTCCTGTATGTGTCCGATCTGCAAAATCAGCGATGACACCTAATTCAACAATAAATCCAAACAGCCCTCCCGCCACTAATATTCCTGCGCTAAGACCGATTACTGCCATTAGAATTTGACGTATCAGCATCCAGTTCTTTCCCCTTTCTTGAAGCATTTTCTACAAGGGTTGTCTGTATTTCATTTTCATAAGTTCGCATCTGTACCTCCAACGGTGTAGGGTCCACTGAAAACTTTTTCTTTCCAAAATGATTAAAAAACAATAGTATCCCTATCGTAAGTCCGATGGAATAACTTAGTTCTAAGATTGTAGAACCCTGTGGTTTTATTCCAGTCATCAATTGATAGATTTGAGAAAATAATTTTCTAACTGATACATCATTGTTAAATGTCATGATTGCAAATGCCGCACCTGTAAATGTCAATACTGCAGTAAATCCGATTTTGATCAAATGGCTTATCATCCCTGTTGGTTTTTGCTCTTCATAAGTTACGATAATATCTGTCTCGCCCAAATTTTGAACATCTATGTTCGGATATATTTCATGTATTAATTTTATAATTTTTAAAATAGATATGACTTTGCGCTGTCCCTCTTTCTCCTGCATTTTCATAACCTTAATCGTTTTAATCCTCGGAATTACATTTTGATTACTACATTCCATAGACAAAATATCCCCCAGCGTTACCTCTGGCTTTGTCACTTCTATATTTTTATCACCCTTTATATATAGTGTTTCCTGCTTAACAGCCATTGCATTTCTCCTCAGAATTTACTAACATCTCTTCTGATTCGTAACGCTCAGCCTTCCCGGCAGCACTATAGTAATAGCAAACACCAGATATCACCGCAGCTATCAACATAATTGTCAGGCATATTCTTATTTTTCTTCTTCCATCTTCCAAACTTTTCATCTCCATTTCATGTGCTTTTTTTGATATGCTCTTTAGTATTTTCTCTTCTCTTTAAAATATACATAACTTGATCAAATGGCTTCTCTGATTCTATGTTCCAATTTTCCTTAAATTTTCCATAATCTTCTTCTCCATTCTGGAAACCTGTACCTGCGATATTCCTAATTCTTTTCCCACTTGTGACTGTGTCTTATCTTGAAAATACCTCATATAGATCAATGTGCGTTCTTCTTTTTCCAATGTCCCAAGCAACTGCTGCAACAACATGTGATCCAGTATCTTTTCTTCTCTGTGTTCTTTTTCTTCCAGCTTATCCATCAGCCGGATCTCATTTCCCTCTTTTTGATGTATTGGTTTATAAATGGATTCTACTTCACTTCCGGCCTCCAGTGCTTCTACTATTTCTTCTTTGTCTATCTGCATTTTTTCTGCAAGCTCTTCAATGGTTGGTTCCCGTCCCAATAAATCCAGTAATTTTTCTCTGGTTTGAAATATTTTATAAGATAATTCTTTCAGTGTACGACTCACTTTTATCATCCCGTCATCTCGCAAAAATCTCTTAATCTCCCCTGAAATCATTGGAACTGCATAGGTTGAGAATTTCACATCATATGAAAGATCAAATTTATCAATAGCTTTAAGAAGTCCAATACTTCCTATCTGAAATAAATCTTCACTTTCAAGTCCTCGTCCATAAAAACGCTTTACCACACACCAGATCAGCCCTACATTTTCCTCTACCAATTGTTCTCTTGCCGCTTTATCTCCTTCGTGTGATTTTTGAATTAAAGCGATTGTGTGGTCCATGCATTTCTTCCTTTACCAATTGTTTTTTTCATTTTCACTTCGGTTCCTTCTCCCGGTATGGATTCCACTTCTACTTGATCCATAAATGCTTCCATAAATGAAAATCCCATACCAGACCGATCTGCTTCTGGTTTTGTGGTATACATAGGCAGCATCGCCTGCTTTACATCTTCAATCCCTTTCCCTTCATCTCTGACCGACACATAAAATGTATGCGCATTTATTTCACAGCGTATGTAAATCTTTTTTATTTCATTTTCATATCCATGTATAATACAATTCGTAACTGCTTCCGATATTGCTGTTTTTACATCTGACACTTCTTCCACAGTTGGATTTAACTGCGTTAAAAATGCCGCAACTGCGACTCGTGCAAAGCTTTCATTTGCAGAGCGGCTGTCAAAGATCACTTCCATTTCATTTGTGTTCCCCATTTTCCTGTTCCTCCTCATATATCTGCATTATTTTCGTCATTCCTGACAATGTTAATATTTTTTTAATTCTTGCATTTGTATGTACCGCCCACACTTCTCCATTTATAAGCTGTATCATGCGATATCGTCCCATTATTGCTCCGATTCCTGAGCTGTCCATAAACTCCGTATCTTTAAAATCAAAAATCACATATTTGATATGATTTTTTTCAATAACTGAATCTGCACTTTTCCGAATTTCTTCCGCATTATGATGATCTACTTCTTTTGGAAGAAATATTGTCAGACAATTTTCCTGCACTTGATAATCCATCTTGTTTTACCTCCTGTCATATTTTTTCGTATTACAATCTTTTATCTGCAGTATTTCATACCTTCTTTTATTCTTTGTAAAAGAAAAAAGAGGGAATTATGCATCTTCTACATAATTACCTCTTTTGTATATTTTGTTCTTCCGTATATTTCAAATATCCGAAAACTTATTATTCTGTTTTCTGTGTTTCTTCAGTATTCTGTGAAATCATATTCAGATTGTTTGTTGCTTCTTGTGCATAATCTGTATCTGGATATTCCTGAACTACAGCTTGGAAATTGGCAATTGCATTGTCATTATCTCCGCTTCTTAGATATGCAATACCTAAATTAAGTCTTGCGCCTCCGTCATCGTAATCAGCATTCATTCTTACAACTTTAGACAAGTTGTCTATCGCAGAGCTATAATTTGCAACATTCAGTGCCTCTATTCCGGCTTCGTATTTAATCTCACAGGCAGATGGATAAACCTCTCCTGTCATCTCATCATACATCTCCTGACCGGATGCTCCAAGCAGATCACGATTAACATTCAAAAGTGAATCTGCAATCACATCATAAGTATAGTTTCCTGAATTATATTGTGTTGATGCAGACATCAGATTCTCATAACTGTCTGAAGTACTTGCAGCATTCTGCGCTGCTGCCTCCGAATCACTACCTGCTGTACGATAATTGTCCAGCGTTCTTGTCATTGCACTGATTTGTGCCTTCATGGCATTAATCTGCTCACTGTATTCAATAATCTGCTTATTTGTCTTCTCTGATTTCGACTGATTAACAGACGGAACAATGAGATACCAGACAATCATCGCTCCGATCAATGCTCCAATTATAATATTCATAATTGTGAATTTTCCTGCAATCGTCTTTACTATATGATATGCCGGCTGAATAATTGTTTCATTGCCATCCTTATATTCCACAGAATTTTTCTTTTTTCTCTTTTCTTTTTTCTTCTCTGACCTTGCAGGCACCTTACTTCGATGCAGTTCGAGTTCATGCATATAACGCAACGTAGTTGCATTGGTTGTATCCAGTTTGGATGCAGTGCGAAGCAATGAATTTGCTTTCGGATATTGTCCATCCTGAATATAGATTAATGCCAGCAATTGATATGCTTTGACAAAGGTCGGATGACCTCCGATAACCTGTCTCAGTTTCAAAATTGCCATATCAATGCTTCCCTGTCTGCATAACTGCAGACATTGATTATACACCTGAATTGCATGATCCATAGCCTCCAGTCGTCTGGATGAATCCTGAACACGCTGTATATATTCATTTGCAATATTATCACGTGGTTTCAAATTCTTACTGATAATCCACTCTACCAGTGCCTCTGCTACTTCTCCCCTGCCATAATAAACTAATCCAAGTAGATTTCTGGCAGCAATATTCCCCTTATTATATTGTAAACTTTGTCGAAGTGAGAGAATCGCTCCCGATAAATCCCGAATCTGCGCTTTTCTCAGGCCATCATTGTACCAATAATTGGAACAATGCATGATTTTCTTCGTATAGTCCATCTATGCTCACCATAATCTTTCTAATTTTTCTGTTGATCCATTACCTTATTCAGGAGGTCCATCACATCTGTCATCTCTTCCTGATAAACGGCATCTTCAATATCTTCTACTTCCAGACTTGGTTTAAACTTCTTCAGTTCTTCTTCAAAATCTAGCATTTGACTCCTCCTCTATCAAAGCTTTGACCATCCCCACCAGATACAACGATCCCAGACAATAAATTGTCCTGTCTTTCTGATTGGATGTCACATAGTTCCATGCAGCCTTCAACGAATCCTGCACGATAACTGGTTTTTCTGTATATTGACGAAATATCTCTGCTAACTTTTCTGTATCTGCAGCACGCTTATCTGCTATATGTGTGATCACAAAAAAATCTGCATCCACATGCTGACAAAGACAAGCAATCATTTCCTCATAATCTTTATCTTCTACCACAGAAAATAAAATTCCAATTCCTGTAGTATCCTTTGGAACACTCTCAACAAATCTTTCGATTGCACTGATATTATGTGCCCCGTCAATGTAAATATGTGGGAGGACTTCTTCCATTCGCCCGCCTACTTTACATGCACTAAGTGTTTCCTGCCACTTTTGTAATTCTCCTTCAGTGCCAAACAGATAACGCATTACCTCCAACGCAAGCATTGCATTCTCTACCTGATATCGTCCAGTGTTGTTTAGTTTCCATGTAACATCTCCATAATACGCATTTGCACATGAAAATGCAATATATTTCTCATCAATTTCAAGAATTTCGAACGCATTTTTCGAGACTTTTTTACATGAAATTCCAAGTTCTTTTGCACGTTTTTCAATCACCTGATTGCTTTCTTTTTGCCCTTCAATGTAAAAAGCCGGCACAGCATTTTTTAAGATTCCAGCCTTTTCCGTGGCAATTTCTTCCAATGTATTGCCAAGATACTGCATATGATCCATTCCAATTGATGTGATTACTGAACAGATTGGATGTTCAACACAATTCGTCGCATCCAGTCTTCCTCCAAGACCCGTTTCAAGCACTGCATACTCCACCTTCGCTTGTGCAAATGCTATCAGTACCATGCCAAATAAAAACTCGAAAAAAGTAGGATGTGGAAGACCATCTTCCACCATCCCTTCTACTTTTTCTTTGACCTGTTCAAATACATTTAGAAATGTATCATCATCGACCATTTGATGATTGATTACAATTCTTTCATTCATTTTTACTAAATGAGGAGACAGTGCAAGACCAACTGTCTTCCCCTGGGCACGAAGCATTGCATCCAGATAGGAACTTGTGGAACCTTTTCCATTTGTTCCTGCAACATGGATCACTTTTAAGCTATCCTGTGGATTTCCAAGTCTCTTTAAAAACTCTTTCGTATGCTCCGGCGTATTTTTTTTTGTAAATTTTGGAATCTCATTAATGTATTCCACTGCCTTATCATAGGTCATTATTGTTCTCCTGCGTCTTTTCCTACAAATGCATTTCTTCCTGTTTCCGGGTCATTCGGATCTGTCGGAAGTTCTTTTAATGCTCCGTCTTTATACTCATATTTCTTAGAAGTCCTGAAAATCGTATTACTTGAACCAACCTGCGCCACATAAACTACATCACCATCTTGTAATTCTGCTTCCTTTAGGTCAATTCGTGTATTATTTAAAAATGAACTTGTCTGTTTTTCATCATTGATATAAATCTTACTATATTTTGTAAAATTCTCTCCATAAAGGCTATAAGTTCCATCCAACTGTTCTACAATATCCGAAATAGATGTGTCTTTCACACCCATGACCATATGACCTTCTGTGATCGGCTTGCCTGTATTTTCATATACATACTGATTTCCATATAAAACGTCATACTGGAGCAGTTCAAGATCTGCCAGATAATTCTTTGTATCTTTTCTCTGCTGATGGTAATTAAAAAATGTTCCTGTATGGATATCTAAACGATCAAACACTTCTGCCATAATCTGATATGCTGCATAGTTTCCGTCTTTCTTTTCCAATCCAATGTTATCCCAAATAACATAATTTGTATTATAAAGATATTTGCTCTTCATATCTTTTGCTTCAAGTCCCATTGTAGGAAGATGATCTCCATAAAATACAACTACTGTCGGTTCTCCGCGTTTTTCTAATGCTTCAATCAACTGACCTGCAAATTTGTCCATCTCATGAACTTCATTTACATAATATTCCCATGCATTTCGCTTTCCTTCGTCTTCCACACCACTGACAATAATTTCAGGATCATCCAAAACTTTTTCTGTCGGATAATCTCCATGTCCCTGCACACTGATTGTCATAACAAAATCCTGTTGCTTCGTTGTATCCATTGACTCTAAAATATGTGGAACAAGAATATCGTCTGTTGCCCATCCTTTCGGTGTTGTCTGAAGCACATTCATAAATTCCTTGCTTGTGTAATGGTCAAATCCCATATGATTATAAACTTGTGCACGACTATAGAAATTACCTGTATTATTATGAAGTGCCTCTGCACCATATCCCAATTTTTCCAGTGATGATGCCGCACTTTCAATTATTTTTGTCTTTGCATAAGTTTTATATGGATACTCTCCAGGTCCGAAGAAACGCATACTCATTCCTGTAAGCACTTCAAACTCTGTATTTGCAGTTCCTGCTCCTACAGACGGCACCTTAAAATAGCCTGATGAATATTCACTATATAATTTGCGCAAATTCGGAATTGGATCTTCTGAAAACTGCAGCCATTCTACTTCTGTCGGATCAAAATAAGACTCTAACTGCACAAATAGAATGTTCGGTTTGTTTTCATCTGACAGACTTGTCTCACTTACATTCAGCGCACCATCTTTATTGATAGCTTCCATCGTCTCTTTGCTGTAACCTGCCGGTTCGGATATTCCCGTATTAAATACACTCGCTGTAAAACAGTATGGGAATCCATAATCTTCATAAGCAAATGCAATATTTCCAAAATAATTTGAAATCACACGTTTATCAATTGCCACATCCGTAAGTACAACATATCCCAGTAAACTTACAATCAATCCACAAAGTGCAGCAACCCTATGCATCTTACCGGTATACTGTCCACCACGTCTCCACATTGAAATCACCCATATTACTACTGCAATGATTCCAATGATCAACATGATCAATTCCATTTTTCCAAAATAATTTCCTGTCAACGAAATGGCATCTGACAATACTTTTAAATCCTGTGCATTAAATGGTGTTACACGTTTCATTAACATATACCCATTTGTAATACCCAGTATCAGCCAGAATACACTAATCAGAATACGGGCAAATACCCGTCTCCTCACCAGATATACAATCATCAATGTTGCAAATATCAGATAAGCATTGAACAAAAATACCTTTGGCGTCTCTATCATATAGAGCCATGCCTGAATCAACGAATGTCTTGAAATCCCCTCTATAAAGAAATTCAAAATACATGCTAAAAGGAAATGAAATACCAGCGAAAATCGATTCATAAATCGGTACACCGGCTGCATCTTCTTTGCAAACCTGCTGTTTCTTCTTTCCTCAAGAATTCGTTGTCGTCGTGCCTTACTCTCTTTCCAATGTGCCTTGATATCTTCCTTTTTCAAATTTTTTATCTTATGAAATGTACCTTTGATATCCGGCTTTTTCATATGCACCTTCTTCATTGATATCCTCTCTGTTCTAATCTGTTACGTTATCTCTTACATGTTTTTTAGTCTATAAGACATTGTTCCAAAATGTCCAAAACGGGGATAATCAACATATGCTGTCAATCCATCCCCATCTCAGATATATCATTTACAGATATTTTAAATCTGTATATTCTATCGCTTTAATCCTTCCAGACGTTCCTGAACCTGTGCCAGCATCTGTGTATATTTTTCCAGTTTCTCTTTTTCTTCCTGTACTTTTGCTTCTGGTGCTTTGCTTACAAAACGTTCATTTGAAAGCATACCTTTCGCTCTTGCGATTTCTTTTGTGAGCTTCTCTTCTTCTTTTTTCAGACGCTCTAATTCCTGCTCAAAATCAACCAGCTCTTCCATTGGAAGATATACAGTTGCTCCCGGAACTACAATAGATACTGCATCATCTGCAACATCTTTCTTTTCGTAGTGAAGAATAATGTCACTTGCAAGCATCAGTGGTTTTACAGAATTTTTAAATACTTCCAAAGCTTCCATTAAGGATTTATTACTGCTAACAATATAAACTTTTGTACGTTTATTGTTTGGAACATTCATCTCTGCACGCATATTTCTGATTCCGCGTGTAATTGCTTTTACATGCTCCATTACCTCTGTTGCTCTTGGGAATTCCCATTCCGTTTTATACTCAGGCCATTTTGACATCATCAAAGATTCTTCTTCCGGTACAAGTGCGCCATAAATCTCTTCTGTGATAAATGGCATAAATGGATGAAGTAATTTCAATGCCTGTCCAAGAACTGTCTTAAGTACCCACAAAACGCACTGTGCTGACTGTGAATCCTCTTCTGCATGATAAATACGATATTTTGCAATCTCTACATACCAGTCACAGAACTCATCCCAGATGAAATCATGTACTTTCTGAACTGCGATTCCGAGTTCAAATTTGTCCATGTTCTCTGTCATTTCTTTTGTCAGACTGTTTACTTTTGAAAGAATCCATCTGTCTGCCGGTTTTAACAAGAAATCTTCTGGCTCTTCTACTACATTTTTCTCCATATTCATCATAATGAATCGAGATGCATTCCATACTTTATTTGCAAAATTACGGCTTGCCTCAACACGTTCATTATAGAAACGCATATCATTACCAGGTGCATTACCTGTAACCAGTGTCAGACGAAGTGCGTCTGCACCATACTGATCGATAATCTCCAGTGGATCGATACCATTTCCAAGAGATTTACTCATCTTACGTCCCTGTGAATCACGAACCAATCCATGGATCAATACTGTATTAAACGGACACTTGCCTGTATGCTCAATTCCTGAGAATACCATACGGATTACCCAGAAGAAAATGATGTCATATCCTGTTACAAGTACATCTGTTGGATAGAAGTAATCTAAATCTTCTGTTTTCTCCGGCCAGCCAAGTGTAGAAAATGGCCACAATGCTGAACTGAACCATGTATCCAGAGTATCTTCATCCTGTGTGAAATGTGTACATCCACAATGTGGGCATTTTTCCGGTGCTTCTTTTGCAACTACAAATTCACCGCATTCATCACAATAATATGCAGGGATTCTGTGTCCCCACCAAATCTGACGTGAAATACACCAGTCTTTGATATTCTCAAGCCAGTGCAGATAAATCTTATCAAAACGTTCCGGAACAAACTTTAATTCTCCGCTCTTCAAAGCTTCAATCGCTGGTTTTGCAAGTTCTTCCATCTTTACAAACCACTGCTGTTTGATCAATGGCTCTACTGTTGTTCCGCAACGGTCATGTGTTCCTACATTGTGAGAATGTGGAACTACTTTCACAAGATATCCCTGTTCTTCCAGATCAGCTACGATTGCTTTTCTTGCTTCATAGCGATCCATTCCTGCATATTTGCCACCTTTATCATTAATTGTAGCATCATCATTCATGATATTAATCTCTGGAAGATTATGACGTTTTCCAACTTCAAAGTCATTCGGGTCATGTGCAGGTGTGATCTTAACCGCACCAGTTCCAAACTCTTTATCTACATAATAATCTGCAACGATTGGAATTTCTTTGTTAACCAATGGAAGCAATACATTCTTACCAACGATATCTTTATATCTCTCGTCATCCGGATGTACGGCGATCGCACTATCTCCAAGCATTGTCTCTGGACGTGTTGTAGCAATCTCAAGGAATCTGTCTGTTCCTACGATTGGATACTTAATATGCCAGAAATTACCATTCTGCTCTTCATGTTCTACCTCTGCATCAGACAACGATGTCTTACACTTCGGACACCAGTTAATGATACGAGAACCTTTGTAAATATATCCTTTTTCATACAGATTAATAAACACTTCCTCTACAGCTTTAGAACATCCCTCGTCCATTGTAAAACGCTCTCTGTCCCAGTCGCAGGAAATCCCCAGTTTCTTTAACTGATTTTCGATTGTTCCTGCATACTCTTCTTTCCACTGCCATGTACGCTCCAAGAATCCTTCACGTCCAAGTTCTTTCTTATCAATTCCTTCTGCCTTTAACTGATTTGTTACTTTTACTTCTGTAGAAATGGCAGCATGGTCTGTTCCCGGGATCCATAATGCATTGTATCCCTGCATTCTCTTATAACGGATCAGAATATCCTGTAATGTATTGTCTAACGCATGTCCCATATGAAGCTTACCAGTAATATTCGGTGGTGGCATTACCGTTGTAAATGGTTTCTTACTGCGGTCTACTTCCGCATGAAAATATTTGTTCTCACACCATCTTTCATATGTCTTTTGCTCAATTGCTTTTGGATCATAAGTTTTTGCCAGTTCTTTACTCACAATTTTCATGATGTCCTCCTTTTGTTTTCATATTATTTTATTTTTTTTGATTTGTCACTATGAGTCACAATTTTTTCACATAAAGTGGAAATTGTCTATATATTCAAGTCGAACGTCCGTGAGACTTGACGCGTGATTCTGGTCAGCAAAGCTGACATATTCCTATCAGAATCACTGCGCATCCTAAGCGGAGCGTTTTTTATATATTAGGAAAGGACTTTCCTAATATATAAAAATACGCCCTTCATATACTTCCGTACATAAAGGGCGAATCATCGCGGTACCACCTTAAGTTCATATACAGACAACTCTTCTTCTGTATACCTCTTTGTTCTATAACGTAAACAACCACGAGATATCCTACTTAATTTCAAATATCCAATTCCAAAGCTACCTTCCACAACCCTTTTTCGAAATCATCTCACAGCCTTTGGATGATTCTCTCTGACGATAGTAATTGTGTACTCCTCTTTTTCATTATCTTTATATCTTATTCATATTGATTAGAATACTATCTTCTAACGCACATTATACTATAACTTTCAATGGAGGTTTTGTCAAGATATTAAAGTGTATTTGATTCATGAAATTGCTATTTAGTTCACGACAGCCCCAAGCAAGAAAAAGACTATGCACTCCTGCGGGAGCTTCGTCGGGCAAACCCGACTCCAATTCGCTGGATTGCATAGTCTTTTCTTGCTTTGTGGTGTATCGTGATTGAAATAGGTGGGGCGATGATGGATTTACTTTTCTGGTGCCTGATGTATCTATATCATGAGGTTATTTGCTTGTACAGATGTCTTTGTGGCAACTGATGTATCTGCACTAGCTTGATATTCGCTGTTGCAGATGCTCTATTGACAACTGATGTATCTGCACTGCCTAGATATTCACTGTTGCAGATGCTCTTTTTGGGCCCACCGTATCTGCAACTTGTTTTTCATTGAACTTGCAGATACTTTTCAGCCTGCCTGTCATGTACAATTGCATCTGCATCTTGCCTTTTCTGGGATTTGAGGATACTGCCTTCGCAAATTTTGCATCTACATCTCACATTTTCGATAACGTGCGGATGCTCCCCATCAAAATTTTGCATCTTCAATTTCCGAAAATCCACTATCGCAGATATCGTCGCTCGATATCCTTTGAGTTCTATTTACTTCACAACTTGAGCCAATACATTACTTACAAAAAAATTGATATAAGAAATTCGAGCGAATATGGAGTGAGCGTTGAAGACACTTAGAGCGTAAATTTTTGTGTTAATGAATTTGAACGAACGTGTTCGAAGCTGCATAGCAGCAAGTTTGAGTTCAAATTCATTTGCTTTTAGCAAAAATTTACGCTCTTATGTGTCTCCCGCTCATGGAATCTGAGCAAGAATTTTTATATCAATTTTTTGTAAGGAACGTATTGCCACCCAGTGAATTAAATAGCAAGCCTCACATATGGACTTACAATTGTATTCCCCTGCGAATCAACTCCTCCTGTCCCGCTAAAGAACCACAAGTACATCTGATCCACCTGATCTTCATCTATGACATAAATCAATGTATAATCCAGTTCTTCTCCTGCTGCAAGTGGGTGCCACAGAGCTTGTTTTAAACGCTGATTTCCATCTGTATAGCACATCTTATCAAAGTAAACTGGAAAACTGCTGCCATCTGATGACATCCATTGTAATGAATAATTCTCGTTCACTGATACATAAGAATCATCCGCTTTTACTATTGTGCCATCTTCCATAGAAGCTAATGTTGTCAAATCCGGTGCGATAGGTACTCCATCTTCTTTGTTCCATTCACTTTGTGTATCTCCGCAATTTTTTGCTGTCATGCGAACGATTACATACTTCGAATTTACTTTTTCTATTCCTTCAATTTCACCATTTTCATTCAAGACACCTCTGTCATGTGATTTTAATGTTCCATCTTCATTCATCCATGCTGCCATTTCATTTTCGTAGTCGATGAAATTTTCTTTTGGATATTCAGCTAATGAAATGCTATCTGCCACCTCTACCGAATTTACAACAAAGCGAATATCCTCTACCTCGTTTTTTAATGCTTCATCTTCTAGCATTGGATCTGTTATTTCATCACCAATCTCATAAATATCTTCCGCCGCAATTTTCTTTAGACCTACTTTTTCTTTTTCTAATTTTTTCTGCTCTGCCTTCGCTTCTTTGATTTCTTCCTCTGTTGCATATGGAACCACCTCGTCAAGCACTGTCACTTTTAAACCTTCGGCAACCTTCAATATCTCTTCATATGGCAAATCACTTCTGCTCCATATTTGGATCGCATACCCTTCATTTTCATCATACAGATAAATATTTTTAACTGTATCATCACTATCAATATAAAAATCTTCACTGACATATACATCGACCTGCTGTTCTCCAAGGTTCATAACCTTCTGCTGCTGGCTTCTTTTATAATTCATAAATTCTTCTGTCTGTCCCATTCGTTCGATATAATCCAGCTCTGATGCATTCATCGGAATAATACTAATTCCGCCACCTGTTTTATCATTATGCCATTTTCCATAATTCGCAGTATTTTCACCTCCACGTTCATACCCTTCCGGCATATATGTTGGCTCTACGGAAATTGCATGTGCTTCTTTTGTACGGTCTACCTGAAATGTATATTGAATGGAATCGCCTTTCTCTGATTTCAATACAGCCATGTACTTATTAGCTGCAAATCCAACAACACTAAGACCGGCGGTTACTGCAATCGCTGCCACTGCAATTTTCCAAGTATGGTATTTACTTGTGGATTTCTTATTATGATGAATTCCAAGACATTCATACGTATCCTTGATACGCTGATTTACGTATTCCGGAGTTTCTATATCTTCTGATAAAATCTTTTTAATTTCCTGATCTGAATATTCTCTTTTCACACTATTTTCGTTTTTATTATTCATAAAATCCTTAGACATACGCTCATCTCCTTCCTTGCGCCAGTTCCATTGTATACATTTTTTTCACTTCTTTTCTTCCTCTGGACAACCTTGTTTTTACTGTATTTTCTTCCATCTCAAGTAGTTGTGCAATTTCCCTGACCTTAAATCCTTCGGCGTAATACAGAATTAAAACTGTCCGGTATTTTTCATCCAATTGATTCATCAATTCTTCGAATTCATATCTTGCTGTACTCATTCCTGCGTCTCCCTGCTCTGAAATCACATCATATGAACATTCTCGTTTTTCTTTTCGTAAAATATCATTACACTTATTTATCAAAATCCGTATCAGCCAGGTTTTAAAATATTTTCTTTCTTTTAAACTATCTATTTTTTCGTAGCATACAATAATGGTATCCTGGATCGCATCCGCAATATCTGCTTCGGAATCAAGATAACTTCTTGCTACTTTATATAAATCTCCCTTTACCATTTCAATCAATTGCACAAATGCCTGGTCATCTTTCTTTTGTGCTCGTTTCACAAGATATTCCACACTGCTCCCTCCTTTCAATTATTTGTAAATTGAAAATCGATTTTCCTTTTTTCACTTATTAGACGTTTCAGCATCTTATTTCGTTTCATTATTTCTGCGGAATTTCTATTTAGTTCACTAAGTTGGATAAGCATCCCTTAGAAAAATATTTGATATGAATTTCTGTTCAGACTCCGTCAGCGGGAAATACATAAAGGTCAGAATTATTACTAAAAACAGAGCTTAGAAACCAGCAACTCGGGCTATGCCCTCAAACAGCAAGTTTCTAAGCTCTAACGTAAAATTCTGGCCTTTTACTATTTCCAATCGCTTCCTTTGTATTCGCAGAAATTCATATCAAATATTTTTTCTCAGTACGTTATCGCAAATCTAATGAATTAAAAAGCAGAGCTTTACTGAACAGGCGCTGGTATCTCATGTATCTACACATCTCGCTTATTCAATGTTATAGATATCTTTGTGGTAATCGTTGTATCTGCAAGGCTTGATATTCGCTGTTACAGATGTTCTTTTCTTGACCAATGTATCTGCAACTTGATTTTCTTTGAGCTTGCAGATACTTTTAAGCCTGCCTGTCATGTACAATTGCATCTGCATCTTGTCTTTTCTGGTATTTGAGGATACTTTCTTCACAAATTTTGCATCTTCAATCCCCAAAAATTCACTATCGCAGATATCGTCACTCAATATCCTTTAAGTTCACTCACTTCACGAACTGAGCCAATACATTACTTACCCAAGAATTCTTATATCAATTTTTTGTAAGAAACGTATTGCCATTTAATGAACTAAATTACATCTTCCCAATCATACTCACAATCGAATCCCCATACTTCTCCGCAGTTGCCCATCCGGTTCCTGCAGGGTTTTCTTTTTGTCCCAGCCATTCTACATACGGAGCACATCCCTTTAAGACATACTCATATCTCTCATCTACACATGCTTGATTTAAAGGCTCTGTTGAGGCATATGCTTTTAAATGTTGTATCTGGGCACGGATTCCTGTCCGCACATCGGGATAGGAATTTCCTGGAACGCCGCCCCCGGTTGTTCCAAGACCTGCGAAATTAAATTGTTCTACGGATACATCTCCGCCAAACTGAAGCCATCCTGTTTCTTTCATTGTCTGCACAAATGCAACCTCCGGGCGAACCCCTTCTGCTGCCGCTTCTTCACAATACATTGTTACAAATGTCTCGATAGAATCCGCACCGCCTTCACCTAATTCTTCTGACGGATAGGATACACCTGCTGATTTAAAGTAGGAAACTAACTGTTCTGCCGTTACAGGACTTGTTCCCATAATCGGATATTGCCCTTCTGCTATTGTTTCCTGAACATCATTTTCAGACACACTTTCTGTTTTATTATTTGCATTTTGCTGTTTATCTTTTTCCTTTTTGTTTTCCTCTTCTGCCTGCCGAATGATCTCTTTTTCTTTTTCAAGAACTTTATTCTGATGTTGTTTCCAACCTCCGATTCCTGCCATTGTGATAATCAATATGACTGCAAGTCCGATTTCCAGATATCCGGGTGTCTTTAATTTATTCCACTCTAAATGCATATCCAACCTCATCTCAATTCTTTAGAACTTACTTTTCTATTTCACACTATGATAGTTTACCATAAGTTATTACTTTTTGACAGACAAGGCAACCGCAAAAAAGGCAGAGCCAAAGTATTTTCTACTCTGACTCTGCCTTTCGAATCTTTTTTGGATTCTATATTTTTAGGAGAAAAATTTTATTAATTACTTGTTCAACAACTCGTAACTGTTTAGTCAGTTACAACACCTTTCTGAAGCATAACATTTGCATAAACAGCTGACTCACCTGTTGCAATGATTGCATAAGCTGTTTTTGCTTCGTCATAGAATGCAAATCTCTCGATATTGCCAACTGCTGCTTCGCCTCTTTCATCGTGTTTCTTCACGATTGCTTTGTACTCGTCCCAGATCGGTGTGTCGATTTTGCCGATATCACATGGCATAAGTTCCATCAAATTAACTGGTTTCTCTACATATGCATCCAATGGCATAACTGTAAGAATTGCATCCAAAATTTCTGGTACGCCATGTCCGTCACAACGGATTACGATAGCATCTTTTCCCATTGATTCACATGGAAAGTTTCCGTCTGCAATAACAATACGATCACTATGTCCCATCTCGCATAATACTTTTAATAATTCTGGTGATAAAATTTTAGGAATTCCTTTTAACATCTTCTCATCCTCCATGAAACTTTTTTATTTTTCTAAAAAGGACGCATACCATTTCGGCATGCGCCCTATATTTTATAAGGGATTAATTATTTTTCGATTGCATGCAATCAGTGTTATTTGTTAATTATTTTTTGAACTGTGGTCCAAAGTTAGCACATGCTCTGTAGTCTGCACCTTCTTTATCCATTCCAAATGCATTCCAAGCTGCTGGTCTGAAGATCTTCTCTTCTGGTACGTTGTGCATGCAAACTGGAATTCTCAGCATAGAAGCCATTGTAATCAAATCTGCTCCGATATGTCCGTAGCTGATTGCACCGTGGTTAGCTCCCCAGTTGTTCATTACATCGTAAGCTGTCTTGAATGCACCTTCTCCAGTTGTTCTTGGAGCGAACCATGTACATGGCCATGTGTAGTCTGTTCTCTTCCAAAGCTTATCAGAAACTTCTGCTGGAAGTCCTACTGTCCATCCTTCTGCGATCTGAAGAACTGGTCCAAGTCCTTTTACAATGTTCAGACGGATCATTGTTGCAGGCATCTCTACTTTTGTTTCAAATCTTGAAGAGAATCCACCTCCACGGAAGTATCCAAGGTCTGCATAGTTCCATGTAGTAGCTTTCATGATTGCATCCTGATCTTCTTCTGTTACTTCATACCAAGGTTTCATAACTCCGTTGCCGTTCTCATCTTTTGCTTCACCACAAGCATCCAGACAAGCTGCTCCAGAGTTGATCAAGTGGATAAATCCGCCTGCTTCTTTAGCAACACCTTCCAAATCATATCCTGTAGCTTTCTTAACAGCCTCTGGGCTCCAGTATGTACGAACATCAGCGAAGATCTGTGCACGGTTTGTTAACAGTTTCATGAACAGCATACTTGTTGCGTTCAATGTATCATTCTCTGTTCCGAGAACGTATGGCTCTCTTGCTCCATTCCAGTCAAATGATGTATTCAAGAGTGCTTCTGGATAGTCACAGTTTGGATAGAAGTCTGTCCACTGTCTCTGTCCCTGGAATCCTGCAACGATTGCATTGTGTCCAACCATCTCTTCTTCACATCCTGCTGGAAGTTTATCGTTACCATTCATTAAGTCTTTGATGATACACATCATCTTAACTACGAACTCCCACTCAGAATCTTTCTGATCACGTGTTTTCTGAAGTTCTTCTGGGTTCTTATCGAATCCTTCGATACATTTTTCTTTTGTCCATGCAAGTGCTTTCTGGTATTCTTCTTCATCATAGATGCCTTCTGTCATACGACGGATGATTTCTACTTCGTCTACAGATTCTACACGCATTCCAAGATAATCTTCAAAGAAGTCTGTGTTGATGATAGAACCACCAATACCCATTGTTACAGAACCGATCTGTAAGTAAGATTTTCCTCTCATTGTTGCACAAGCAACTGCAGCACGTCCGAATCTTAACAGCTTCTCTTCTACGTCAGCTGGGATAGATGTGTCATCTGCTTCCTGAACATCATGTCCATAAATACCAAATGCTGGAAGTCCTTTCTGTGCATGTGTAGCAAGTACTGATGCAAGATATACAGCTCCTGGTCTTTCTGTTCCGTTGAATCCCCAAACAGCTTTGATTGTGTTAGGATCCATGTCCATTGTCTCAGCTCCGTAGCACCAGCAAGGTGTAACTGTAAGAGTAATATCTACACCTTCTTTTCTAAATTTGTCTGCGCAAGCTGCTGACTCTGCAACACGTCCGATTGTTGTATCAGCGATAACAACTTTAACTGGCTCTCCGTTTGAATATCTGATGTTCTCCTCAAATAATTTTGCAGCGGATTTTGCCATGTTCATTGTCTGGTCTTCCAATGACTCACGAACTTTAAGAACTCCTCTTCTTCCGTCGATTGTAGGTCTGATTCCAATTACAGGATAGTCCCCAATAAGTCTTGATTTTGCCATGATACATTTCCTCCTTGATTAATGAATAAATGTTTTAAATTTCTCATATGCAGCATCCCACTTCTCTGTATCCTGTGGAAGATACTCATATGTAGTTTCTGAATCTGCGATGATCTGTCTTGCTTCTTTTACATCTTTGATTTCTCCAAGAGCCATCAACTGTACAGCAATATTTCCAAGTGCTGTTGCTTCGACAGGTCCTGCGATAACTTTACGACCGTTTGCTCCTGCTGTCATCTGACAAAGAAGTTTACTCTGGATTCCTCCACCGATCATATTGATTACAGGATAA
Source organism: Ruminococcus sp. B05 (assembly GCF_003628495.1). NCBI lineage: Bacteria > Bacillati > Bacillota > Clostridia > Eubacteriales > Oscillospiraceae > Ruminococcus > Ruminococcus sp. B05. Next base: position 34,529 of record NZ_RBZR01000007.1, read on the forward strand.
TGTTTACCTGTACATGCTTCAATCTGTTCCAGTGCATAACGATATTTTAATGCTAAGCTCTGGTTGATACAGCACATAATCTCTCCGATTGTCTCCGGCACTTTCTGTCCTGTTTTACGGCAGAATTCACGGATACGCTCCGGAATATTACCTGCAGCAACGAATTCTGGTGAATCCGGATCGATAAAGCTCTGGAATGGCTCTGCTTTTACTGCCATCTGCTCCAACTCGCCGAACGAATATTCCTGACCTTCACGAATCCATTGTCTACGGCTTTCCTGTGCAAGCCAAAGTCCAATAATATTTTTCAATAATGTTGTTGTATTACCATAACCACCTTCATTACTTACATTACACTCCAGTGATTTTTCTCCAATAACCGGTCCCGGTAACTCAGTTCCGAATAAGCTCCATGTTCCACAACTAATGAAAATAAAATCATCATTCTGTGTTGGTACGGATACCACTGCACTCTGTGTGTCATGTCCTGTGATTGCAATTACTTTTGCCGGGTCTACGCCAAGCTCTTCACAAATTGCAGGCTGCAATGTACCGATTACAGTTCCACTTGGAACGATCTCTGGTAAAATATGCTTCGGAATCTGAAGTGCCTCCAGAATCTCTTCTGACCATTCTTTCTTCTTTGCATCCAAAAGCTGTGTTGTAGCAGCCATTGTATACTCTGCTTTCTTCTCTCCTGTAAGGAAATAGTTGAACAAATCAGGAGTTAATAACATCTTGTCTGCTTTTTCCAATAACCATGGTCTTTTCTTAACCAATGAATATAATTGGAAAATTGTGTTGAAATTTTCAAACTGTAATCCAGTTAACTCGTACACTCTTTCTTTTGGAATTGCTTTGAACACTTCTTCTTGCATGCCGAGTGTACGATCATCTCTGTAGTGAACCGCACTTTCTAACAATGCTCCATGTTCATCCAAAAGTCCGAAGTCAACTCCCCATGTATCAATTCCGATACTTTCGAAGCCACCCTCCTGTTTTGCTTTTACAATTCCCTGTTTAATTTCAAAAAAATGTCTCAGTGTGTCCCAATACATTGTTCCGTTGATTATAACCGGATCATTTGAAAAGCGATATACTTCTTTCATCTGAATCTTTCCATCTTCCAGACTTCCGAGAATTGCTCTTCCGCTTCCGCCACCAAAATCAAATGCCAGAACTTGTTTTTTGTTATTGCTCACTGATGAACCTCCTTTCTCACTTCCATCCCATCATATACTGACAGTTATGAAGCAGTTCATAATGGAGTAAATACGCACTTCTCTTCACTCCCTTGATCTCATGTAATCATTTTACCATTGTTTTTTACAATTTACTTGTGTTATACTGGTAAAAAATATAACAATATTCACATTTATTAATTTGTTTTGAAAATCAATCAATCTTATTTATAATAATCTATACAAATAAAAAGGAGCAAAAAAATACTATGCAATATATAAACTATCGTGAAAGCAGACAACGAGGAACTGCAGATTTTCCATTGGAATACCATCATGTTTCTCCCTCTCATCCTCAATATGAGATGGCCCTGCACTGGCATGTAGAATTTGAATTAATCCGTGTTTTAAAAGGTGTTTTACAGATAACAATTGATGAACGGACTTTCCGTGTCTCAGCCGGTTCATTTATATTTATCCCGGCCGGTTCTCTTCATTCCGGCACCCCGCTTGGCTGTGAATATGATTGTCTGGTATTTGATATGAATGTCTTAATGAATAAAAATGATGACTGTTGTAAATTCGTGCGTAAAATTACCGACCGGGAAGTCTCTTTTAATTATGTTTACACCGGAACTTACAATGATATCCACCAGATCGTATGGCATATGTTTGATTCAATTTCCTCTAAAAAACCTGGTTATCAGCTCATTGTACTTGGTTCCTTATACCAACTGATCGGAACTATTTTTTCTGAAAATTATTATAATCCAACTCCTGACAAACCGCCTCGTGATCATCGAAGAATTGTTCAGCTTAAACAGGCTTTGGAATTTATCGAATCTTCCTATAACAAGCCGATCAGTTTACAGGAAATGGCAGATTCTGTGCAGATGTCTCCGAAATATTTTTGCCGTTTTTTTCAGGAGATGACACATCGTTCACCTGTCGATTATTTGAACTATTACCGTATTGAGCGTGCCTGCTATCAGCTGCTTACGACAAATGATACGATTACAGAAGTGGCTTATAATGCCGGTTTTAATGATTTGAGTTATTTTATAAAAACATTCAAGAAATATAAGGGAACAACTCCAAAACAATATTTAAAATAATGTTTTTTCTTCTATTTTTAATATTACCGCTCCCCTTTAAGGAGAAGAAAAAAGAGATGCTTATGAAACAAAATTCACATGCATCTCTTTTTATTTCCATTCATCATATCTTTTTAAATGTTTTAATATTAAAAAATACCAAATATTTTTTCGCGGAATGAATCATATAATGAATCATAGTCTGTATAACCGATATCACTATTAGCAAAACTGCTTTTCCATACCTCACATACACCATCCGCAATTGTCTTAGCATATTCGCTTCCACTGCTAAGAATTGTTGGAAAGACATAGTATATCATAAAGAAATTGAGATCAGACTGGGTACGCGCTCCGATCTTCCCCTTCTTATTTACAAATGTCTTCTTTACTGCTGATGCAAGACATTCTCCGATTTCTTTTGCCGCTGCTTCTTTGTCTTTAGCACCTTCTACATATGTTGTCATCTCTTCAAAATAATGGCCATGGTTTTGAATAAAGTTTTCTGTATATTCCTTATAAGTTTTCTTTTTCAAATGAGCCATCATTTTATCTCTGTCTTCGAAAATTATTTCTATCCCTTGAAGCATCTAATCATCCTCCTATGTCTTTCATGTTCTTCCGACTTAGATCTTTTCCTGCCAAAATCTACTATTATTATACCGAGATGATATCTTTATAGCAAGGAAAAGATATTTCCATTAAATAGAAAAACCGAGGTTTTATCCCCGGTTTTCCTTATTTTATGCTTTTCAGATTGTTATTCTGAAATTAGTCATACAAGTTTGGAGAGATGTCAGCATCATCCATGTTTGTTGAATCATACCAGTAACCATCTGTCTGAACGTCTTTAACTTCTTTTCCTTCGCAGATGTCATACAGTGTTTCGATAGAAATTTTACCCTGCATTAATGGAGACTGTGTAACAGCACCGATGAGTGTTCCGTCTTTAACAGCTGCTTTGATTGTAGATCCAGCGTCGAATCCAGCTGCAACGATGTTTTTCTCAACATCTGATCCTAATACATTCAGGTTCTGGTTAGCTGTAAGAAGACCTTCAGCTGAAACCTGGTTAGAACCGAACATAGCGATTGTATCATTTTTGTTCATGATGTTAGATGCCTCTGTAGCACACAGCTCAACTGTTGTCTGTGCAGGTACAGCTACTTCGATGATGATATCAGCTTTTTTAGCATCTCCGTTATCTTTTACAAGGTTAACATAGTAGTCATTTCCAACTACTGCACATGTTTTTCCATCTTCTTTAGCAAGCTCGATGAATCTGTTTACGAATCCCATTCCACGCTCTGTGATGTTAGCAGATGTAGCATCCTGGTTAACTTCACCTACACGAACCTGTCCGTCAGCTTTTGCGATTTTGTCTTTAACTGCTTCGTAAATTTTGTCTGCTGCGATAGCACCAGCACCACCATTGTCTGTAACTACTGTAGCGTATACAGATCCTTCTGGAGCATCAGGTACACCTGAGTCGAAACATACTACTGGGATACCTTTGTCTTTTGCTGACTGAAGTGCTTCAATAACTGAGTTCTGGTCACAAGCAGCAAGTGCGATTCCGTCTGGGTTCTGGTTGATTGCGTTGTTCAGCATGTTTACCTGGTCAGCGATATCAGACTCTGCGTTAGGACCTGTTGTGTTTGTTGTTACACCCAGTTCTTCCTGTGCCTGCTCGATTCCCTGTACAGCTGCCTGCCAGTATGAAGACTGGAAGCTCTTTACAACTACTTCGAAGTGATATCCTTTTCCTGAATCTCCGTCAGCTTTTTTAGTGTCTGCTGAAGAATCGCTTGAGCTTGAAGATGAGCTTCCGCCACATCCAGCAAGAAGTCCTGCTACCATACATCCACCAAGTAATACTGCTAAAACTCTCTTTTTCATAATTTTTGTCCTCCTTGACATGAAAATGTTTTTTCTTTTTCTATAGTAACAATCAGTCATTTCCCTCGTCTCTGATTGCTATCTATCTTTTTTAGGGGTGGCGGATTTTTTCCGCCACGATTGAATATTAATTATTTTTTCTTATGTGAAATTATTTGTTTTCACCTTTTCTCTTCATGATATCAACCAATACAGCTGCGATTAATACAAATCCTGTAATGATCTGCTGCCAGTTAGCTGTCAATCCGATGAATGGAAGTCCTGTCTTTAACAGACAGATTACGAATACACCTGCAAGTGTTCCTGTGATACTTCCTGCACCACCTGACATTGATACGCCACCGATGATAGCTCCACCGATCGCTTCAAGCTCAAATCCGGCACCACTACCTGGCTGAACTGTTGCGAAGATAGCTGAGTAAGAAATTGAAGCTAATCCTGCGAAGAATCCGCAAATCACATAAGCCATAATGTGGTAGAATGTTACGTTTACACCAGATAATTTTGTTGCTTCTTTGTTACTTCCGATTGCAAGTGTATAACGTCCAATTTTTGTATGATTCAATACAAATGACATTACTACTACTAACAAGATAATCCATATGAATCCGATTGGAATATTTGTTCCACCAACCTGAATCTTAAAGATTTTTCTGAACCATCCGCCTGCTGCTCCAGCTGCCGGCCATGAAATTCCAAATCCACCTGAAATGATAGATCCAAGTCCTCGAGTAATCATACATGTACAAAGTGTAGCTAAGAATGCAGGTAATTCCATGATTGCAACTAAGAATCCGTTTACAACACCTACTGCCATACCCATTAAGATACTAATCAGAATACCAACTCCTGTAGGAAGTCCCTGATGCACGATCAAATATCCACCTACAAGTGAGTAACAAATAAGTCCTGTACCAATGGAAAGGTCTACACCGCCTGTCATCAATGTAAATGCAACTCCAATTGCCATCAATGAAATATAATATGAGAAATCAAGGATGTTAACAATTGTTGTATATTTTCTAAAGTTCGGGCTCATTATGCAGAAGAAGATAAACAATGCAATTACTACGAGAAGAACGATTACTTTCTGTCCTCCAAGTCTATCGATTGTCGACTTCTTCGTACCAGCCGTTTTCGTCGTTGTTTTTGCCATTACTTTTTCCTCCCTAATCAATCTCTCGTGTAGCCATGTTCATGATATTTTCCTGTGTAGCCTCGGAAATATCCAGCTCACCAGTTTTCTTTCCTTCACACATTACGACGATTCTATCACTCATACGTAATATTTCTGTCATCTCTGAGGAAATCATAATAATGGCTTTTCCTTCTGCTGCCAACTGATTCATCAGTTTGTAAATCTCATTTTTAGCTCCAACGTCGATACCTCTTGTAGGCTCATCGAAAATCAGAATCTCTGAATCTCTTGTCAGCCATTTAGCGATAACAACTTTCTGCTGGTTACCACCTGACAGGTTTACTACCAGCTGATCTACTGTTGGTGTTTTTGTTGCAAGAGATTCTACATATTTCTTAGCAACTTCTTTCTCTTTCTTCTTATCGATAAAGATACCCTTCATGAACTGTTCCATTGTTGCCATTGTTGTATTCTCAGCAACTGATTTCTGAACAACAATTCCGTATCTCTTTCTATCTTCTGAAAGATATCCGATACCACATCTAACAGCATCTTCCGGACTCTTGATTGTAACTTTTTTACCATTAATGTAAATGTCACCACTGTCGATCGGGTCAGCTCCAAATAAAGCTCTTGCTGTCTCTGTACGTCCAGCACCCATAAGTCCTGAGAATCCAAGGATTTCGCCTTTTCGTAATTCAAAGCTTACATCCTGAACCATCTTACCTGCATTGAGGTGTTCTACCTTCAGAACAACCGGTGCATCTTTTGGTACTGTACTTTCAGTCTTAGGATCTTCATAGATAACACGACCAACCATCATGTTGATGATATCGTCTTTTGTACTATCTTTTGTGATCAATGTTCCAACATACTGACCATCTCGCATAACTGTAACACGATCTGTAATGACTTTAATCTCATCCATACGATGTGAGATATAAACAATACCAAGCTGTTTTTCTCTCAAATCACGAATGATTTTAAAGAGTTCCTGAATCTCTGTCTCTGTTAATGCAGCAGATGGTTCGTCAAAGACGATTACTTTTGCATCATGAGAGATTGCTTTTGCGATCTCACACATCTGCTGTTTTCCGACTGTCAGGTTCGCCATTTTTTCTTTTGGATCAATATCGATGTTCATTCTGTCGAACAGCTTCTTAGCTTCTTCATTCATCTTCTTATCATCAATGCTAAGTCCTTTTTTGAACTCACGTCCGATAAAAATGTTCTGTGCAACAGTCAGATCACCTAACATGTTCAACTCCTGATGTACGATGATAACACCTGCATCCTGAGCTTCTCTTGCGTTTGTAAATTCTACTTCTTTTCCTTCATATGTAATTGTACCGGAATCTTTTTTGTAAATACCTGTCAACACTTTCATCAATGTTGATTTACCGGCACCGTTCTCTCCCATAAGTGCAAGGACTTCACCTTTTCTCACTTCCAGGTTTACATGATCCAAAGCATGTACACCAGGGAAAGACTTGTCAATATCTTTCATCGTTAAAATAACTTCGCCCATTCTATTACCCTTGCCTTTCTGTTCTCAATTTCAATTTCCCATGTATCATTATTAGTTCTTTCTACGTCTTGCAACAACATCACTGAATACTGCAACGATAACAATAATACCTGTAATAATAAGCTGATAATCTTTTCTTAAGCCAAGAGCCAGAATTCCTTCCTGAAGTAAAGCGATGATAAACACACCGATTACAGTACCGCTGATAGAAGCAAGACCTCCTGCCATGGAAGTTCCTCCCATTACACAACCAGCAATTGCTTCGTTGTTGTACTGATCACCATATCCAGGCTGAACTGTTGTATAAGCAGCTACATAGAAGAGTGCGCTGATTCCTACAAGGAGTCCACAGATAACGTATGCTGCCATCTCCCATTTTTTAACATTTACACCTGAAAGTCGAACAGCTTCTTTGTTGCTTCCAAGTGAAAGAATGTAACGTCCGATTCTTGTCTTGTTCAAAATCACTGCACAAATAACTGCAACAGCCAAGAAAACAATCAAACCTACCGGAATATCCCCAACTTTGATAAGGTTTCTGTACCATCCACCTTCCTGTGATGCCTGTGGCCAGCTGACTGACTGTGTCTTTGTGTATACAGATGCAATACCTTTTGCAATGTTCATACTTGCCATTGAAGTGATGAATGAAGGTACTGACCAATATGCTACAAGATATCCGTTAAAGACACCAAACACAAGTCCTACAAGTAAGCTGATTATCATTGCTGCTGCCATAGGTACACCATGTGCTGTCAGGCTGTAACCTGCAACCAATGCACAACAGAACATAACTGGTCCGATAGAGAAGTCGATTCCGCCTGTTGCGATTACGAATGTAACTCCCAATGATAAGAACCCTAAAAAGTATGCATAGTTGAGAGCGCTCAGAATACGAGTTGTTCCAGCGAATCTGCCCTGTGTCATTGCACAGAAAAATCCGTACAAGAGAAGCAAAACACCGCATAACACGATTCTGTTAAACCCTACCTTTTGTACAAAAGGATTTTGTTTAATTTTTCCCACGTTTCTTCCTCCTAGTTCTTTAATCTTATCTTTTCCCTTAAGACTTGTACTAAGTATAAACTTTATTAAATAATTATGAAATTGAATATCTTACTAAAAAAGGTTAAAAATTTCCTATTTGGAAATTTTTAACCTTTTTTTGAATACAATTTACCTTATTGTCCCGAGAACGGATAAAGCAATCTTTGATTTTCTTCTTCATACATATTGTCTCTGGTAATAAGTTTACAGCCGGAATCAAGTGTTTTTTCTACTGTTTTCCCTTCTAACAGGGCAATTGCCTGTTCCACCCCCATATACCCCATATTAAATGGTTTCTGAATGATGATTCCATCAAAAACCCCTTCTTCCAAAAGTTGAATTTCTTCTACCGAATTATCAAAGCCAACCATTTTAATCTTTTTTTCCATCCCCATATCCTTTATTGCTCTTGCAGTTCCCACTGTTGCATATTCATTTGTTCCAATAAGCAACCGAATATCCGGATTTTTCATCAACATTGTTTTGGTCTGACTGTATGCTTTTTCATATGAAGAATCGCAATACAAAATATCTATAATATTCGCTTTGTAATTTTCAAGACCGTCTCTTATTCCATTTTCACGCTCTATCTCTGTAGATGTTCCTTTTACATGCCCCATGATGCCAATTTTTATGTCCTCATCAATCAACGTCTTTGCATATTTCCCTAATTCTTTACCAGCTTTATAATTATCTGTAGAGACTTCGCAGTCAGCAATATCATTTTCTGTAGTAGAATCAATATAGATCAAGGTAATTCCAGCATCCTTCACTTTCTGAAGCACATCATGCAATAATGAATAATCCGCCGGTGCAACCAGAATTGCATCCGGATTTTTCTGAATACTTTCTTCAATTGTTTTTATCTGTGTCTCGACATCATCTTCTGAACGGCCACCCACAACTTCAATCTCTGCTCCAAACTCTTCTGCTCCCAGTTCTGCACCTTTTATAAGTGCCGTCCAGAAATCATTTGCAGAATCTATCGTCTTAGGGACAAAAATCAAATGATATGTCTTTTCCTTTTCCTGCTCTTCCTGCACCTGGATTCCGAAAGTTACCAGAATAGTCGCAAGAAGTATAAACAACACTATCCTGGTTCCTACTTTTCTACTCATCTGTCTACTCATGGTTTTCTCCTCCGTCTAACGGAATTGTAACTGTCGCCACTGTTCCTTCCCCTTGTCTGCTGATATATGAAATCCCATATTCCGGTCCATAATATAATTGCAGTCTTTTTTGTACATTTGGCACACCTACACCATTTGATTTTGGCTTTTTCTCTTTTTTCTGTTTTTCATCAAAAATATATTTCAAAGTTTCTTCGTCCATGCCTACGCCATCATCTGTAATTGTAATATATCCTTTTTTGCCCCTTACATATCCGTGTATGCTGATTTTTCCTTTTGTATCTTTATATTTTAATCCATGGTAAATCGCATTTTCTACCAATGGCTGAATTGCAAATTTTATAATGGACACACCACATATTTCAGGATCCACATCAATTGTATATTCCAGTTTATCTTTGTAGCGCATTTTCTGAATGGTCAGATAACTTTGCACATAATTTATTTCCTCTTCTACTCTTACTTGTTCTTTGTCATTACTGATACTTTGTCGTAATAATTTAGCCAGAGCTGAAGTCATCAGTACTACATCATCATTTTGTCCGGCTTCCGCCATCCATATGATTGAATCTAACGTATTATATAAGAAATGAGGATTGATCTGTGCCTGCAAAGCTTTCATTTCACTTTTTCGTTTTTCTTTCTGTGCGGCAACATTTTGCTCCATCAACTCCTGAATTCGTTTTGTCATCACATTAAATGATTTCGTCAAGCTTCCAATTTCATTCATTGTTGTCACTTCTACATTTGCCTGTTGAAATTTTCCTTCTTCGACTTTGCTCATTGAATCACGTAAAAGTAAAATTGGTCGTGTGATTTCTTTTGACAACAAACTTGAAATCACAATAACTGCCAACAATAGTATTGCAGCGACCATAATGTAATTCAACTGTGTCTGTTTGCTGTTTTTCAACAATTCCTTTGTATCCATTGCCCCAACAACCGTCCAACCGGTTTTTGTTGATTTGGACATTGTATACAGTTTATTTTCTCCATCACGCTTTATTTCCAGATAATCTGCTTTACAATCCATGATTTCCCGGATGTTCTCTACCATCAATCCGCCATACATCAACTGCTGCTTTGGATGATATATTATATTTCCGTCTTCATCTAAAATAAAAATATAACCTTTTTCTCCAATATTATTTTTATTACATAGATCACTAATTGCACTATAGTTCAAATCCATGAAGAAAACGCCTTCTCGCTTTCCTGATTGATTATTCACTAATGCACGGCTTAGCGTGATAACCCATTTATAACTTGTAGGAATTGCATTCTGCACATGTGAAGATGACACAGCAATTCCACTTTTAGATTGCATTGCCTCCTGATACCAATCCAATGACTGTACATCTATATAGTCTGTCAGACTTCCGTCTTCATCATTTACAAGATATTTTCCATTTTCTGCCACTGCTGCAACATTCGAAATATCATTTCTACTTTCCTTGATTGTTGCAAACTGTGTTAAGATACGTTTTTTCTCTTCCTCAAACTCTTCTTCTGTTTGATGTTCATCAAAGAAATATTTTGCTACGTCTGTACTTTTTGCCATCAATGAAGACGTATTCTCCATGTAGTCGATATAATTGTCTATATCTGAGTTTACCTGTTTGATGATCTGTGTAGAATAATCAATCGAATTTTCATAAATTGTTTTCTTTGTAGAATTCATAGCAATCACCAAAAAGATAACTACCGCGATTACCATTAACACAGAAAATGAAACCAGCATCGTATTCTGAATACTTTTGAATCTTCCGAAAAATGTTCTGGAATGTTCTTTTTGCTTTCTCATGATTTTCTTCCTTTAGCATATTCTTTTGGTGACATTCCTGTTGCCTTCTTGAAGGCAATACCAAAATAGTGTGGATCACTAAAACCAACTTTTTCTGCAATTTCGTAATTTTTCATCGTTGTCTTTTGTAGCATTTGTTTTGCTTTTTCCATTCGGACACTTGTCAATACTTCCAGAAATGTTTTTCCAGTCTCTTCTTTAAAGATTGTACTGAATCTGCTTGTACTAATATTTAAATATTCGCATACACTGTTCAAACTCAAATCGGGATTTCCGTAATTATCTTTTATATACTCCATTGCCTGTGCTGCTTGTCTTTCTCCGCTGGTCTGGCATGCTTCCTGTACTGCTTTTAATCCGGATACTGCATACTCTTTTGTAATCTCCATTGCCTGATCCAGATTTCTTGCCTCTGTAATACTCGTGAGAACAGAATCCGGTAACACAAATGATTCCTGTGTTTCATGCCCTACCTCATATACAATCTGCAAAACCTGTTGAAGATATGCAATTGACTTTCTTCTATTAATATAGCCCGTTTTCAGCCAAGTTCTCATATGTTCCATAGCATCATCCAAGACTTCTCTATCTCCCCCTCTGATAGCTATTGCAATATCACGATAATCCGGTTCTAATTCCATGGAATTTTCTTTTTGTTTTTCTTCTTCACAATCAAACATAATTCCAGAACCTTTGGTATATCGATATTGAAGTACTTCACTTGCACTTTCATACGATTTCGACAGCTCCTCAAGTGAATTCACATAACATCCCAATCCCATAGAAATGCTCAGTTTCATAGCTGAATATACATTTTTCTGAATATCCTTACAGATTTCAACAATTTCTTTTCTAAATTCTTTTGGGCGGTTCGTCCAAAGCAAAAGACACACTCTATTATCTGCATCACGAAATGCGATTCCGGCATTATACTCTGAAATAATCTCGCTGCTTATATTTTCTACAACAAATGCCATCAATGCACTTTCTTTTTTCTGCTCTGGATTTATCTCATATAATCCTGAATAAACATCGATATCTATCACAACTGTTCTGTATGAACTTCCACTGATTTCAATATCAAATTCTTTCAATTCATCCAGACTTTTCTTGACTTCCTGCGTCCCTTTTACAAGACGAGACAATATTCTGGAAATAATCACCGCTTCATTTTTTGTATAACTATGATACACTTTCGTCAACTGATCGATTTTTTTCTCTTCTTTTCTTTTAGAATCCAGTTTTTCACGAATCCGAATCAAAACCTCTGACAATTCTCTCGCTGTTACCGGCTTTAATATATACTCCGACACTTTATATTGTATTGCCTGTTTTGCATATTCAAAATCGCTATAACCACTGAAAATAATAATTGCCGTCTGAGGACAATTTTCGCTTAAATATTTGCTCAGTCCCATTCCATCTATGTACGGCATACAAATATCTGTCAGCACAACATCAACCGGTTGATCTTTTACAAATTCAATGGCATCTTTTCCATTTTCACAGTCTCCGACCAGCTCATACCCCAATTCATTCCATTCTATTTTTTTGCTGATTGCTTCTCTGACAAGTATCTCATCATCTACCAGTAATACTTTATACACATTTTTCTCCTCCGTGTAATTTGGTCTTTACAAGATTAATATTCTCTCAAAAATCTGTTATTAGTATACCTCAATTTACAATAAAAAACCACAACCAGATACTAAGCAATTGTGCTTTTTTTAATATAAAAAAGCATACAGTAAATCGCTACACACTCTCATCATTCCTTTTTGTATTTGTTTTGCCTTTTGCTTTTTGTAATAGTACCCCCTTGTTAGATAATGAGGGCTTTGAACGGCTCGCAAGCTCGCCAAACCGCCGACGTGAACCACCCGCTTGCCAGCAAACTGACGTGGCGATATGTCTCACGACCGCCACCGCTGGCGGATCACGTCGGCAGTTTTGTAACTTTTAGAGTTCTTCTGTATAAGCCAAGAACCTAGAATAATCCTAACTTATTTAATCCCTTTTCTACTCCATCATTGTCAATATCAGATGTAACATAATCTGCAACACTCTTTACAAAATCAGAAGCATTTCCCATAGCGATACCTTTTCCAACATATTTCAACATTTCCATATCATTTTCTCCATCACCAAACGCCGCACTTTCTTCCTTAGTATATCCTTTAATATACAAATATTTTTCAATACCTGTTACTTTGCTTCCACCTTTTGCAACAATATCAATAGCACTATCATTCCATCTTGTGATTTCTACATTTTTTAAATGTTCAGTTATTTTAGATTGTTCCGCTTGTTTAACATAGAAAATCGCTTGATATATAGTATTACCAGTATATTCCATGACAACTGGCAGTGGTGTGGAAATTGCCTTATGCGCTTGCACAACATCGTCATTGATAAAGTTGATATACATTCTTTTTTTCTCTACAAGCATTATTGGTACAATATTACTATGAAAAAGTTTTAAAATTTCTTTAGTTTCCTGTAATGGATTTTCATAAAATACATCGCCTTTCGCATCATAGCAAAGTTGACCATTCAAAGTAATATAGGCATCAAACGCTATGTTACTAACAGGTAATATATCTATTTCAGTTGAATGACGTCCTGTTGCAATCACTCTATCTATATGAATTTCTGATAATCGAGACAATGCTCGTCTTGTACTCATAGGAACTTCTTTTATACGATGAGATAGAATTGTTCCGTCAATATCAAAAAAGATTGCTTTAATCATAATATACCTCCATAAATAAAATATCATCTGTTTTTATTATCAAAAAAGACCGCATAAGCGGTCTTTTCGAAAAGGGATTCTTTATATTTTAACTATTTACACAGTTTTTTGAATTCGTCTGCTACAAACTGAACCTTTGTACCAACTACAACCTGTACAGCATTCTTTCCAGGTCTGATTACTCCTGCAACACCTGCAGATTTAATCTTTTTCTCATCAACTGCTGTATAATCTTTAATTTCCAGACGAAGTCTTGTAATACAGTTATCAATAGATGTAACGTTTTCTTTTCCGCCAACACCTTCTAAGATAACTTTAGCAACTTCTGTATAATCATTGTTTGCCAGAGTTACTTTTGTTTCATCTGTATCATCATCATCGTCTTCTCTACCTGGTGTTTTCAGATCGAATTTTGTAATTGCAAATCTAAATACAACGTAGAATACGATAAATGCTGCGATTCCAAGAGGAATGATCAACCATGTTTTCTGTGCTGCAGGAAGTGATGCTGAGAACAGAAGGTCTGTTGCTCCAGCTGAGAATGAGAATCCTGCACGGAATCCAAGTAATGTAGTAATAACTGTAAAGATACCATATAACAATGCATATACTACATAAAGTCCAGGAGCGAGGAACATAAATCCAAACTCGAATGGCTCTGTAACACCACAAACAAATGCACAAAGTGCTGCTGATGCTACAAGACCGATTGCAACTTTTTTCTTGTTATCTTTAGCACACTGGATCATTGCTAATGCTGCTCCAGGGATACCAAACATCATACATGGGAAGAATCCTGACATGTACATTCCAAGGCTCCAGTTAACATCTGCTGATGTTTCTCCAGCCCAGAAGTGTGTCAAATCTCCAAGTCCGATTGTATCGAACCAGAATACGTTGTTCAATGCATGGTGCAATCCTGTTGGGATTAATAATCTGTTCAAGAATGCATAGATACCAGCTCCGATAGCTCCCATACCTGCAATTCCTTTACCAACTGAAATCAACAGTCCAAAGAGAATTGGCCATACGAACAATAATACTACTGATACAACAATTGAAACCACACCAGCTACGATTGCAACGCAACGTTTTCCACTGAAGAATGAAAGCCAATCTGGTAATTTTGTGTTTTTAAATTTGTTGTAACATGTAGATCCGATAACACCGGCAAGGATACCGATAAATGGGTTTGCGATTTTATCGAATGCTAATGTTTTGTCTACATTATCTGCAATTGCAGGGAACAGAGTTGTTACAAAACCTGTACTTAATAATGTTGTGATCATTAACCATGATGCAAGTGCTGCAAGACCACCTGTACCATCATTATCCTCTGACATACCAACACCAACACCAATTACAAATAACAATGCCATGTTATCAATTAATGCTCCACCTGCTTTTACTAAAAAGATACCTACCAATGGTCCAAAACCAGTGATATCTCCACCCTGCATACTAGCTGGACATAAGAGATATCCGATACCCATCAGGATACCACAAATTGGAAGACACGCTACAGGCAGCATTAAAGCTTTTCCTAATTTCTGTAAATACTTCATACCTTTACCTCCTCTAAATCACTCTCGTCTGTAAATCCCTTTATTTATTTTAACCTGGACATTACCAGGCAAAATACATTGATTAAGTTGTTCTTTCTGATATTCTGTGCTTCCTTTGAATATCATTTACTATTTTTCAGTAATAATGATTACATCGTCTCCAGCCTGTACATCTTTTCCGTCCAGACCATTTACCGCAGCATAATCATCTGTATTGCAAATCAGCATTGGTGTGATTGTATCATAACCGGCTGCTTTTACCTTATCTAAATCGACTTCTAAAAGTAAATCACCTTTTTTTACAGTATCGCCTGCTTTAACATAACCTTTAAAACCTTCTCCATTCATCTTTACTGTATCAAGTCCGATGTGGATAAGTATTTCAACACCTTCTTTTGTAGTCAAACTAACTGCATGGAGCGTATTAAACACCATTCCGATCGTTCCGTCTGCCGGAGCGTATATCTTACTGTCTTCAGGGCAAATTGCTATTCCCTGTCCAAGCATTCCTTCACTAAATGTTGGATCGTTCACACTTGAAAGCGGTACTGCTTTTCCTTTTACTGGTGAACCGATAATCAATTCCAACTGCTTTTTCTTTTTTAAAAAATCGAACATGTTCTTAGCCTCCTTATTTTTCCACCGCAGTAACTCTGCGAATATGAACTGATAAATACATAACTTCCTCGTCTGAAAGCGTACATCCTGTTGCTTCTTTTATATATGCTGCAACTTTCTCGCTGCAGTTATATTCTTTGGGATACTTTCGCTGCATCATCTGTGCTAATTCTTTATCTTCACTAGAAAGTAATTCCTTACGATAAATTCTCTGAAGTAAAAACTTCACATGTGTAACAAATCGTTCGTAATGCAATGATCCTTCATCTAATTCCAGCCCCAGCTCTTGTTCCACGATCCTCACAATATCATTCATCTGATTAGGAAATTTTAATGCATCATGAATATCGGTTCCATACTCAGCATTTACAAAATGCAGTGCTATAAAGCCTGCTTCATCCTCTGGTAATTTAATCCCCAGTCTTTCATGTATCAGCTGTAATGCATATGTTCCAAGTTGAAACTCATGTGAATAAAATCGTTTAATCTCCCACAATAACGCATTCTCCGGTTCGATTCCCTGGCTTACTCTCTCAATTGCAAAATTAATGTGATCAGTTAAAGTCACATATATACTCTGATTTAATTTTAACTTCAATTGATCTTTTGCATAAGCAATAATCTCTGCTGAAATCTCCACACGCTCTAACGGCATATCGGCGAGCAATTCTTTTAATTGTTCAGCAAGTGTTTTGCTTTTCATTCTGAATATCTTTTCCACTTGCTCACCCGGTACAATCTGTCCTGGTCTCTTCTTGAAACCAATCCCTCTGCCCATCACAACAACTTCTGTCCCCGACTCCTCAAACGCAGAAATTATATTATTATTGATTACTTTATCAATTATAATTTCTCCCATATTATTCCTTCTCTGTATAATAGAAAAAACCAGAACTATAGACTGAGACTTTCAGCCATATATTCTGGTTTTGCCTGCCTTACAGTAACAATCCTCACAACTTCAATTGATATTGTTATTAAAACAAATTCTCTTTTTATCGTCAAGCGTTCGTTTATTTTTTGTTAATAATGTTTATATTTCTTTTAGTTTATTGGTGATTCTGCTGATTAATTATTTTTTGTTTCAAAATGTTTTTCATGCAATATTAACATTTTAATGTACTTTGACATATCTCACCAAAAAAGGTATACTTTTTATAAAAATAAATGTAGGGAGGTATTTTTTTATGCTGATTCAAAGTAAAAAAGTTTGGATTGCGGATCAGTTTGTACCAGCAGTGATTGAAATCCATGACGGTAAAATCACCGATGTTCTTCCATATGAAAGCAGAACACCTGATGTTGACTACGGGGACAAGCGCATTGTACCGGGTTTCCTGGATATTCATTGTCATGGTGCTTTCAAATTTGACACCAATGATGCAAACGAAGAAGGTCTTCGTAACTGGAGCAAACATATTGTTTCTGAAGGAGTAACTGCATTTCTTGCTACAACGATTACTCAAAGTGAAGAGGTCTTAACTAACGCAGTTGCTAATGTAGCTAAAGTTATGGAGGAAGGATATGAGGGTGCTGAAATCCTTGGCATTCACTTCGAGGGACCTTATCTTGATATGAAATATAAAGGAGCACAGCCGGAGCAATTTATCGCAAAACCAACAATTGAACAGTTTGAAAGATATCAGGCTGCCGCCAAAGGACACATCAAATATGTTACTATGGCTACTGAAACCGATGAAGATTTTGCATTGACACACTATCTGGCTTCAGCAGGCGTAGTTGTCAGCATCGGACATTCTGCTGCAACTTACGAACAGGCAGTCATGGCATACGCACATGGTGCACGTTCTATGACACATGTATATAATGGCATGAGTCCGTTCACTCATCGTGCCAATGGTCTTGTAGGTGCAGCTTATCGTCTTCGTACTATGTATGGTGAGATTATCTGTGATGGCAATCACTCTACTCCTGCCGCCTTAAATAATTACTTTATGTCTAAGGGGCCTGATTATGCGATCATGATATCTGACGCATTAATGGCGAAAGGAACACCTGTAGGAAGTAAATTTATTTTCGGTGGAAATGAAATTGAGATTTATCCTGATGGAAGTGCACATCTGACCGAAAGTGGTACACTTGCCGGTTCTACGCTGAGATTAAACGAGGGACTTCGCATACTTGTTGAAGAGGCCCTTGTTCCATTTAACTATGCGATCAACTCTTGTACTATCAATCCTGCTCGTTGCCTCGGCGTTGATGATCGAAAAGGTGCTATCGGAGTCGGAAAAGACGCTGATCTGGTTGTGTTGGATTCAGAGTATAGTGTTTTACAAACCTATTGCATGGGAAATGCCAAACTTTAACCAGTTAGAAACGTGTGCCGCAAGGCGCACCACAAAAAATGAGGTGAAACCCAAGTAAGTTTCACCTCATTTTTATTGGAATATATTTCTTACCACAATTTCTGATACATTTTCACAACATCTTCCTTAGTCGGAACACGTGGATTTGTAGCTGTACATGCATCTGCAAGAGCTGCATCTGCCATACGATCAATTGCGTTAAAATACTCTTCTTTTGAAATTGTTCCCATCTGTGAAATTGACAGCGGAATATCCATTTCTTTCAACATAAACTGTACCCAGTTTACAAGTGAACGAACAGTCATAATTTTGTTATAACTGCTAAGTCCTAAAATCTGAGCAACAGTAGCATAACGTTTTACAGCCGGCAGATATTCTTTCTGGCTCTTGCTGTGTTTGTTAATATCACTGTTAAATTCAATAATATGTGGAAGCAGCATTGCATTCGCACGTCCATGTGGAATATGGAATGTTGCTCCTAACTGATGTGCCATACCATGATTTAATCCAAGCGAAGCTGTATTAAACGCAAGTCCTGCCAAACAAGATGCAGAATGCATCTTCTGACGTGCATGTGTATCATTTCCATCAAGATACGCTCTCAATAAAAATACTCCACAAATTTCAATTGCCTTCTCAGCCAAAGCGTTCGTAAAATCACTTCTATTTGTACTTACGCATGCCTCTAATGCATGTGTAAATACATCCATACCTGTATCTGCTGTAATTGCCGGTGGCACACTCTTTACTAATTCTGCATCCAGAATTGCTTCATCCGGTGTTAAGTGTTCAGATACAAGAGGATATTTCATTTTTTCTTTTGGATCAGAAACCACTGCAAAAGATGTAACCTCAGAACCTGTTCCGCTTGTTGTTGGTATTGCAATCAATCCAACTTCAGCATACGGCTCTACTCGTAATGCAAACTCACGGATAGATTTTGATGAGTCAATTGCTGAACCTCCGCCGACTGCAACAAGTACATCCGGTTTGTATTCCAGCATCTTTTTAACACCTTCTGAAATCTTCTCAATCGGAGGATCCGGAACAACATCTTTAAAAATCTCAAATTCTTTATTTGCACGTTTAAGCGGATCTGTTACCAAATTAAACATACTGCTCTGTGCCATAAATGGATCTGTGATAATCAATACTTTGTTGTATGGGATCTCTGCCAATCTATCTAAAGCCTGATCTCCAAAAAATATTTTTGTCTTTATTTCAAAGCTTCTCATACTATTCTTCCTCTATTCGGGATAAATACATTCAATTCCATACTCTTTAAATGCCTGAAGCCAAACTTCGTCTGGTTTCGCATCTGTAACTACCATACTAATATCTTCTAGTGTACCAATCTCTGTAAATGCTGTCTTTCCAAACTTTGAACTATCTACAGCAAGAACTTTTTCTCTTCCTGCGTGTAGCATCGTTTTCTTATTGTTTGCATGAAGTTCCTCTGTATCTGTCAGCCCTGTCTCGAGATCAAATCCTTTTGCTGAAACAATTGCCATATCCACATGATAAGAATTTAACATCTTATCAGTCTGCGGACCTACCAGTGCAAATGATCCTTCTCTCATTGCTCCACCTGTTGACAATACATTAACATTAGGTGTATCAAACATTTCTATCAAAATCTCGATTGAATTTGTTATCAATGTCAGATTCTTTCTCTCTTTCAATGCTTTTGCAATATATACAGCTGTTGAACTCGCATCAAGCATAATACTGGTGCCATCTTTAATTCTGGAACTGATTACTTCCGCAATTTTCTGTTTGCTGATCACATTCCTCTTTTTACGGATATTAAATGGTAAATCTACATTTGCATTTTCATTAATTACTGCTCCGCCATAACTTTTTATCGCGAATCCATCGTTCTCAAGCTTTTCCAGATCTCTTCGGATCGTTTCCTCCGATACCTTATAAATCTGACTCAACTCACTTACGACTACCCGACGTTCAGCCTGCAGTTTTTCTAAAATAGCATTTCTTCTCTCTATTGCAAGCATCCCTTTGCCTCCCAGTCATTTTTTCGAGTTATGTAACTGTTTGGCACTTACGCAACAAATTGTGTCTCGCAGTACCAAACAGCCACTGGATCTCTATTTATTCAACTACAGAATCGCATTGCGAATCTGTGCATCTGGATGTGCAATAACAGAAGAATCAAGGAACATTCCATCCTCTGCTACTACGCTTTTAGCACGTTCGATCGCTGCTTCTACAGCTGCCACCTCGCCTGTGAGCATCATGTATGACTTACCACACATACCTCTTGCGATTCTAAGCTCAACCAAATCAACAATTGCTGTTTTTGCAGCTTCATCTGCTGCTACAATAATAGATGTAGCATCATATGTCTCTACAATACCAAGTGCGGATACATCCTCAATTGCTGTGGCACCATAGATTGCCGGAAAAATGGATTCGTGTGGGTTACCGAGCACAAAACTGTTGATCAAGTATCTTCCGTGCAGATTCTTTGCATTATCAACTGCTGCACGAACAGCACTCAAATCTCCTGAAATGATTACGATATATTTTCCCGGACATACGGTCTGTGCTTCAATGATATCGACTTCTGAGGTCTTTACCATAGCATCTGCTGCCACAACACCTGAAGCAACAGTCTTATATTCTACCATTCCAATTGCCTTACTCATTTACCTGCACGTCCTTCCTGAGTTTCTATAATTACATACTTGTCAGTAACTTCACTGACAACTCCATCTATAGATGCGTGGATTCCAACGCTCAATCCCTTAGCTGGTTCTGCAATCATCTGTCCTTTTGTTACTTTGTCGCCCTGTTTTACAATTGCTGCTGCCGGAGCACCAATATGCTGGCTCAGCATAATTTTAACTTTTGAAACAGGCACTACAGACTCATCAAGCGGAGCCTCTTTATTGTATTTTGTCAGATCCAGTCTCGCCATCAGACGTTCCATAGGAACTTTACGATATTCACGTTCCGGTCCAACCGGTTTTGCTTCTACCTGTGGCGGTCTGAGTCCATTTGCTCTTAAGCCAGCCTTATATTCTGCCATTAATGTTCTTGGTGATAATCCCTGCATGCAAGAATACATCTCGCAAAGACCACAAGAAGAACAGAACATTGTATTTACAAAAATATTCGGTTCCTGAACATCTTTACATGTAGCAGCACGCATAAATAAATGTGGCTGAATTGGATGTCCCAGTCTGTTTCTTGGACAAAGATCTGTACACATTGAACACTGACAGCAACAAGCTGCTGCGCGTTTCAGATCGATACTCGTTTTCTTTCTCTTTTTCTGAATGATCAAATGCTCTTCTGGAAGAACCAGTACTGCATTTGTTGTTTTTGTTACAGGAAGTGAACCACTTCCAATGAATCCCATCATTGGTCCTCCAATAAAGTATACTGGATTCTTTGTTGTAATTCCCCCTGCAAGTTTTACTGTATCTTCGATTGTAGTTCCAATCGGAACTCTGACTGTTACCGGGTGATCTACCTCAGCAACAACAGATACCAGTTTATCTACAACCGGAGTACTTTGATTAATTGCTCTATATGCATTGTATACGGTCTCTACATTAAATACGGCAACTCCCTGTTCAATTGGAAGTCCTCCCGGACGTACCACTTTCTTTGTAACTTCATAGATCAAAACAACTTCATCACCGGCTGGATACACTTCATCCAACAGTCCCAGTCTTACTTCCGGGTACGCTCCGATTACACCATTCAGTGCATCGATAGTCTTTGTATAAGCTTTTTTGATACCAATTACGAGTTCTTTTGCACCAACTGCCTGACCAATCAAATGAAATGTCTCAACAATCTCCTGTGCATATTTTTCCAGTAATTGTCTATGTAATCTCAGTAGTGGTTCACACTCTGCACAGTTAAGAATCAATGTCTCAGCATTTTCATTTAACTTTGCGTATGTAGGGAATCCGGCACCACCTGCACCAACAATACCATTTTGTTGCAATATGTTGCTTAATTCTTTCATATCCATCATTTTCACTACTCCAGTCCTGTTCCGTCATCAATAATTCCAACGATTGCAGCATCGATAGGTGCGTCCTCCATATCAGTTCCTACTCTGGCTGCACTTCCCTGTGCCACCAATACATAGTCTCCAATTCCGGCACCAATCTTGTCGATCGCAATGATCTGATCAGCTCCTCCGGTCTGTACATGCTGTTTCAACACTTCTACAATCATAAATTTATTTCCAACTAATCTTTCGCATTTCCGTGTTGATACAACACTGCCTTTCACTTTTCCTATCAGCATAATCTTCTCCTCTTGCAACCTGTAAGAAATCTATTTAATAATTCTTACTGTATCTCCTGTCGCAATCTTCGCTGCATTCGCTTCATCTGTATCGATATGCATCTCAAGTGTAAAGCTGTCATCTACACGAATCTGTACATTGTTAAATGTTGTTCCGCGTTCATTGTCTGCTTTAACTGAAACGATATCTCCATCATGTACACCTGCTGCCATTGCATCCTGTGGTGCCATGTGAATATGTCTTTTGGCTACAATACATCCTTCATTCAGGTAAATCGCACCTTTTGGTCCAACTACCGCAATTGCAGCGGATCCTGCAATATTACCGGACTCTCTGATTGGAGCTTTTACTCCAAGACGAAGTGCATCTGTAGCAGAAATCTCTACCTGTGATTTACTTCTGACCGGTCCCAGGATTCTAACATTTTCGATTGCTCTAAGCTTCAGACCAACAATTGTGACTGTCTCATTTGATGCAAATTGTCCGCCCATAAGCCCTTTTTTCTTTGTAAGCTGGTATCCTTCTCCAAATAAAGCTTCCACATGCTCCTGTGTCAGATGGATATGTCTTGCAGACACACCAACCGGAACCACATAACCATTCTCAGAAGAAGCTTCCTGTTTTTGAACTGTCTCCAGCACCATTCTTGTGATTAATTCTATACTTTGATTATCCATAATACGTCTCCTTGTATTATGCGGATTCTCCATAGACGGAGAATCATATCATTTTATGACATGACAGCCTTACAGTTTTTATCCTGTAAGGCTACCTGTCATCCTGATCGCATTTATTAGTCGATATGTGGAAGAATTTTTTCTACATCGTTGTGTGGTCTTGGGATTACGTGTGTTGCTACTAATTCTCCAAGTCTTCCAGCTGCGTCTGCACCTGTCTCAACTGCTGATTTAACAGCTCCTACGTCTCCACGTACCATTACTGTTACAAGACCAGATCCGATTTTCTCTGTTCCTACTAATACTACATTAGCAGCTTTTAACATTGCATCTGCTGCTTCTACTGATGCTACAAGACCTCTTGTTTCAACCATTCCTAATGCTTCCTGTGCCATTCTTTTTTCCTCCTTATGAATTGTTTCTGTTATCTGCTCTGCTTTTTGTGTTGTTTTTCTTACACGTTGCACTGTCTTAGCCGGTGCTTTTGCAGTTGCCGTTTTTGTTGCTTTCTTTGTGGATGCAGCTTTTGTTGTACTCTTTTTAGCCGTACCAGCTGCTTTAGAAGACTCTTCTTTCTTCTCTTGACCTGTCGGCTTCTTCTCTTCTGCCATCGTAACTGCCCTCCTTAACAAACTCGATTCGCACTGTTTTCAACCAGTTTCAGAATCTCTTCATGGGGACTTGGGATTACAACATGAGCAACCGGGTCTTTGATTCCATTGGCCGTAGCTGCTTCAATGGCCTGTGTTACCGATGATACATCTCCACGGATGATAACCGTTACAAGTCTTCCACCTAACTTCTTTTCCCATGTAACCAGCTCTACCTCAGCTGTTTTGCACATAATATCAATTGCTACTACTGCTGCTGTTACACTTGGGATTTCAAAAAATCCATATGCCTGTCCCATGAGACTGCTCCTTTACTTCTCTACATCCGCAGTCTGTTCTAACCCAAACTGCGGATATTTATCATTATTAGTTAATTATACTGTAGGAAGGATTTTCTCAACGTCGTTGTGTGGTCTTGGGATTACGTGTGTTGCTACTAATTCTCCAAGTCTTCCAGCTGCGTCTGCACCTGTTTCAACTGCTGCTTTAACTGCTCCAACGTCTCCACGTACCATTACTGTTACAAGACCAGATCCGATTTTCTCTGTTCCTACTAATGTTACCTCTGCTGCTTTAGTCATTGCATCTGCTGCTTCGATTGCTGCTGTAAGTCCTCTTGTTTCTACCATTCCTAATGCTAACTGTGCCATTATTGTTTCCTCCTAAAATCTTATATAAATACTATGTTTGATGTTTATTTATCTAAACCGCTAATTTTCAGCATCTTCTCTGTATCTTCTGTAGGTCTTGCGATTTCATATTCAGCAACAATTCCTGCAAGTTCATTTGCTCTTTTTGTTGCTGCCTCCAGCGCTGCCTTTACATCTGATACACTTCCACGAAACTTAACCATTACAATCAATGGTACCGGTAATTCGTCTGCATTTGCCGGTTTATTCTTATCAAAAGTCTCCAGTCTTACATTACCTGCTTTACATCCCGCATCTGCTGCTGCAAATGCAGTTGCCAGCCCGAAGACCTCCAACATGCCTACTGCTTCTCCCATATCATTTCTCCTTCAAGGGGCAGTTATTATTTATTCACAATCGCAATCTTAAGACCCTTCTGCTCTAAGTTTGTAATATGAGCTTCGTTGATCTCTTCCAATGGGAATTTGTGTGTGATAAGTTTTTCCATTGGAAGTCCGATTCCTTTTGCTCTCTTCAAGAAATCAAATGTTGTTGCATAATCTCTCAGTGTATATACCCAAGATCCTACCAATGTGATCTCTTTTGAACAAAGATCAAAGTGTGGATTAATTGTTGCATCTCCGCCATTGATGAAGAATCCAAGTTCACAAAGTCCTCCACCATTGCGGATGAATTTGTAAATGTTAGCATGAGCTACAGGAGATCCTGTACACTGGAATGCAAAGTCTGCTGCATGTCCGCCAAATGCTTCTTTTACAGCGTCTGCAAGTGCATCAATACCTTTATGATTCATGAAGTTAACTGACTTTTCTGCTCCCATTTCTTTTGCGAATGCAAGTCTCTGTTCGTTACCGTCAACTGCCACAATATTCTCAATACCCATTGTACGCAAAACAGCGATACAAATCAAGCCGATTGGTCCACATCCCTGAACAACAACACGACTATTGAATCTTAAGATTCCAGTTGTTTTAGCTCTTTCTACTGCATGAACCAATACTGCACATGGCTCGATAAGAATTCGAGAATCCAGATCAAGATCACTTACATTAAAGATTGAAGATCCTTCTCTAACTACGATGTAATCTGAGAACCATCCATTCAAATGGATATCATCGTCTGGAAGTAATCCATATACATCAGCTCCACCGATATTCTTCTTGTTCAAATCGAACATCTCAATATCCGGATCATCTTTAAAAATCATACATGTTACAACTTTGTCTCCGACTTTCAGTGGTTTTCCTGCACTGTCAACCTTGACATTTTTACCCATTTTTACGATTTCTCCTGTACCCTCATGTCCAAGAGCAACTGGGATCAATCCAAATGGATCTCTCTTGAATTCGTGTGCGTCTGTTCCGCAGACTCCACAACCTTCTACTTTAACAAGAATATCTCCGTCACCAAGTTCTGGGATTGGGAATTCTTTAATATCAAAATGTTCCAGAGATGTCAGCATAGCTACGTGTGCTGTCTTTGGAATTGCCTGGCTTGCTGGTGCCGGCGCACTTGCTGCAGGTGCTGCAACAGGTGATTTTAACATATTTTCAAGTACCTGTTTTACAACTTCTTCTACGTTTGCAGAATTCATTTCCATTGTGTTACCCTCCATATTATTATCTGATACACAAGCTGTCTGTCATAACACATCTTCTTCTCTTAGTAAATGTGCTTGCGCTTGTCAGTCCTTCTCCTGTACGGCTTGCGATTGTGAAAGTACAGAATCCTTCACCGCCAAAGCCAAGTGCTGAATACGAAGGTCCATTCTTTACAAGAATGGCTGTATCAATTGCTTTTGCATATTTTGTAATGTTATCCACATTCTTTGAATGGATATGTGCAGAATGTCTGTTGCCATGCTCCAGCCATACTGCCTGCTCTACTGCATCATCAAAATCTTTCGCTCTGACAACACCGAGAATTGGCATCATCAATTCTTCTGCGATCAATGGATGCTCCTTTGGTCCTTCAAATGTGATACATCTGATATTGTCCGGAACCTGAACTCCGATCATACCAAGTAATGTTTTAGCATCTCTACCTACACATTTACGATTTAATTTTCCACCTTTAAGAACTACTTCTGTCAGTGCATCCTGCTCTTCTTTTGATGCAAGATAGCATCCTTGTTCACTTACCATGTAGTGCATCAATTCATCTGCAATAGAATCTACTGCAACGATTTCTTTTTCTGCGATACATGGAAGATTGTTATCAAATGTACATCCGTTAACAATATCTTCTGCTGCTTTACGGATGTCTGCTGTCTCATCTACCAGTGCCGGTGGGTTACCTGCTCCGGCTCCGATTCCTCTCTTACCAGAAGAAAGCACTGCTGTTACTACACCAGGACCTCCTGTAGCTGCAATCAAAGGAATATCTTTATGTTTCATCATGACAGCACTTGTTTCCATCGTAGGTTTTTCAACAGTAACTGCGATATTATCTGGACCACCTGCTTCGATGGATGCTTCATTTAACATATTTACTGCATAAATAGAAGTCTTAATTGCCGCTGGATGTGGGTTGAATACAACTGTATTACCGCCTGCCAGCATTCCGATTGTATTACACAGAACTGTTTCACTTGGGTTTGTACAAGGAGTAATTGCTCCAATAACTCCAAATGGTCCCATCTCGATCAATGTAAGTCCTCTATCACCTGACCATGCAGTTGTTGTAATATCTTCTGTTCCAGGTGTTTTTTCAGCAACGAGCTGATGTTTTAAAATTTTATGTCCAACATTTCCCATGCCTGTTTCCTGCACACCCATATGTGCAAAAGTTTCAGCATTTTCTTTAATTTTTGTTCTAATGTTAGAAATGATCTTTTCTCTCTGATCCATAGACATCTTAGCAACGATTTTCTGTGATTTCTTCGCAGCTTCAATTGCTTCGTTCATGTCTTTGAATACTCCATGATTACCAGTCACATCGGCAGAAATCTGCATCTTTGCAACAACTTCTTTAACGATGTCCTGAATCATCTGTTCATTTACAGACACGCTAATACCTCCTTAAAAGCTTCTTTTCCATAAGCAGCAAGCTCTGTGTCTTCTTTGGCACTGCCACCGCTTACACCTAAAGCTCCGATTATTTTGCCATCTGCTTCCAGCACCTCTCCACCGCCGAAGATTACGATCTTACCTTCATTAGTGAACTGAATACCATATAACTCTTTACCCGGCTGGCTTAGTTCAGCCAGCTTTGCGGTAGACATTTTTAAGCTTGCCGAAGTAAATGATTTGTTCAACGCAATGTCGAAACTTGCTATATAAGCACCATCCATGCTCTGGACTGCCACCGGTCTCCCAGCGACATCCGCAACCGCAATTACTACATTCAATCCCATTGTCTCTGCCTTTGCCTTCACTTTATCGATCAGACTATTAGCTTTATCCAATGTCATCTTGTTCTTTTTACATTTACAGACATGTCCTTGTGCATGGTGAGAACCGTTCGCATTCATCCCTTCCAGCACAGCCTTCACTGCATTGGAAATATCCTGTTCGTTCATACCAGTCCTCATTTCTTATATATAAATTATTTTCCTAACTGATCCATAACTTTCTTTGTGATAGAAGCAATCAGGTCTGCATCTACTGTTGCTGCTTCATGTGATCCACAGTTTCCTCCACATGAGTGGCAGTTTGGTTTACCAGCTTTTGCATTTGGGCAAAGGTTTGCAGGATGTTTTCCTGGAAGTCCCATCTGTCTTCTGATTTCATAAAGTTTTTCAACCTGCTCTTTGTTCAGTTCCTGTGGTCCACCGATCTGCATTGTCTGCCATAACAGACGAGCGTAGAACTCTACTGACTCCATCTTGTGGTATGCATTTAATAAAGAATCAGAATATGTTAATGCTCCGTGGTTCTCAAGAAGAACTGCATCAAAATACTGAAGATATTCAGAAACTGCATCTGGAATCTCCATTGTAGAAGGTGTACCATATTTAGCAACCGGAACACATCCAAGAGCGATAACTGCCTCTGGCATGATTGGCTGTGTCAAAGGAATACCTGCAATTGCAAATGTTGTTGCATAAAGTGGATGAGCATGTACTACAGAATTAACATCTGGTCTCTCTTTGTAAACACGCATATGCATTTTGATCTCTGATGATGGTTTGAATCCTGGGTTAGCCTGGATTACATTACCATTAGCATCTACTTTACAGATATACTCTGGTGTCATAAATCCTTTACTTACTCCTGTTGGTGTGCAAAGGAATTCGTTGTCGTTCAATTTTACTGAAAAGTTACCATCATTTGCTGCAACCATTCCACGATTATAAACGCGTCTACCGATCTCACACATTTCTTTTTTGATTTCATACTCGTTAACCATTCTTGTTTCCTCCTTGGATTTTACAAAAAATTTGTTTTTTGTTATTTCTAACTTAATTCTACCACACAACCCCACAACAGTCAACTAGATCTTGTGTTGTTTTTGTTGGTTTTCACCCTTTGTTTTTACTGTTTTTCAGTTTACTCTTATCTGTTCCTGTTGTATCGGAAATGTTTTTCAAGTTATTCACATATTGTTTTATTTTTTGATATTTTTTGTGATGTTTCAGGATATGCTCCCGTCTTCTTATACAACATATATCGTCACTATTCACACTTCGTGTGACCAGCTATCATCCGCCGATCTGACACTCGATTCCCGATGTCACCTCAGCTACTTTCAATAGCTTTTCCATATGTTCATTTGTCGGAGGTTTTACATCCCCCATCAAATACTCTCGATTCAATCCGGTGTATTTATCCTGTCCTAATCTATGATATGGCAACAAATGCATACGTTTCACATTAGGAAGTGTCGCTGTATAAGCTGCAATCTGACGGATCTCCTCTTCTGTATCATTGAACCCCGGTATAACCGGAACTCTTATGCTAAGTTCTGTCATGCCAGACTTTGCAATCTTCATCGCATTTTCTATCATCAGTTCATTGGAACGTCCAGTAAACTCTTTATGCTTTCTTGGATTCATATGTTTAATATCAAGCAGATACTGATCTAAATATGGAAGCAGTTTTTCAATTGTCTCCCATTTTGCACATCCCATACTCTCCATTGCTGTACTAATTCCGCTTTCTTGTGCAGCCTGAAGCAACGCTGTTGCAAATTCCGGCTGGCAAAGGCTTTCTCCTCCTGACAGAGTCAAACCTCCACCCGTTCTCCAGTAATACTGACGATCTTTCTCCACCGTCTTCATCACTTCTGCAACAGTCACATCACGCCCGATTACTTTCGGTTTTCCCTGCACCATCATCGTCTGGATATCATATTCCTGAGATTCCGGATTACAGCACCATCGGCAACGAAGTACACAGCCTTTCAAAAACACAATTGTTCTAATTCCATTTCCATCATGAATAGAGTATCGCTGAATATCGAAAATACGACCTTTCGTATTCCAGTATGCTTCCATGTTGTCTGTTCCTTTCTTGTATCACTGTTCAAATGCGAACTGTAATATTTTAAAATCCCTGCTCTGTTCTACGAATGATATCATCCTGCAAAGATTTTGATAACGTTGTGAACAATGCACTATAACCTGCAACACGAACAACTAAATGTTTATACTGTTCCGGATGTTTCTGTGCATCCAACAATGTTTCTCTGCTGACTACGTTAAACTGCATATGACTTCCTTTTTGATCAAAGTAAGAGCGAATCAATCCCACAAAATTCTCAAGTCCTCTTCTTCCGCTTAATGCAGATGGGTGGAACTTCTGATTAAATAATGTTCCGTTTGATGCAATTCCATGATCCAGTCTTGAAACCGAATTAGCTGCTGCTGTTGGTCCATTCACATCTTTACCTGCTGATGGAGAAACGCCATCTGCTACAGGCTGATATGCAAATCTTCCATCCGGTGTTGCTCCAGTCTGTGCTCCCAGAGGAACATTTGCAGATACTGGATAAAGACCTGCCTGGAACTGTCCACCTCTTGGATTGTAATATTTCAACATTGGCTTTGTATATGTATAAGCAACATCTCTTGCAAATGCATCTACTTCCGGATCGTCGTTACCAAATTTTGGAACCTCTTCGATCATCTTAAGGATGCGTTCTCCATTTGCCTTTGCTTCCGGAGATTCAACCGCTGCCACTACACTCTGCAAAATTGCTGCAATCTCTGTCGGTCCTACCTGCTGTCCAGCTGCTGCCATATCCTGTGCAACCTCTGATGTCATCGCTGCAATGTCTTCCTGATTCAAACCATGACCATAGTTTGTTGTCAAAGCTTCTTTCAGTTCTTTCATTGACAATTTTTTCTCGTCATATACAAGTGTTTTCACTACATATAATGAATCTGCCATATTTGCAATTCCAAATCCCTGTGGTCCTGTGAAATTGTAAACAGCTCCACCTTCCTGCACCGATTTACCACTCTTCATACAATCATCGATCATAGATGATAGGAATGGTAACGGACATCTCTCAGCATGTGCCATATCTATGGCATTATCAGCGTTAACCAACAATTTGATCATGTATTCCATCTGAACTTTATAAGCATGGTAGAACTTCTCAAATGTATCCATATCTTCCACATTACCTGTCTGTGGTCCAACCTGAACACCTTTGTCCTTACCATTGTGGAACACCAATTCCAATGGACGACACATATTAAAGAATGCTGCATCATGCCATCCGTCTGTCTTACCGGCTTTCTGTGGTTCTACACAGCCGATAATGTTATAGTCTCTTGCATCTTCCAGTGTTACACCTCTGCTCATCAATGAAGGAATGATCACTTCATCATTATAATAGGCCGGAAGTCCAATACCTGTTCTTGTCAGCTCTGCTGCTTTGATCATCAGATCATGAGGTGTTCCATTCCATACACGGATAGAAAGTGATGGTGCCGGAAGAAATACATGATGCGAAGCATCAATACACATAAATGACAAATCATTTGTCACATCGATTCCTTCTGAATTCTGTCCACCAACAATCATATTCTGGAACAAGCTATATCCTGCAAACCCCTCTGCTGAAGCACCGTCACGACATTTATTCAAGTCATTTAACTTAACAAAAATACAATCGATCAGTTCCTGTGCAAACTCTCTTGTAAGTTTGCCGCTATCGAGATCCTTCTTATAATAAGGATACATGTACTGATCAAATCGTCCCGGTGAAATAGAATGTCCACTCGATTCAATCTGAAGCAACTGCTGTACAAACCAAAATGACTGACATGCTTCATAAAAGCTTGTTGCACCTTTTTCTGGTACATTCACACAGTTCTGAGCAATCTGAAGTAATTCCAGTTTTCGTTTTTCATCTGTGCATTTCTGCGCCTCATCCAGTGCAAGTTGTGCATATCTTCTTGCGTAATTGATTGCTGCATTACAACTAATAATCATTGCCTGCAGAAGTCTTGACTTCTTCTGGTAATTACCATCTGCATAGCTGATTGATGCAAGTTCAGCTTCTGCCTTTTCTCTGATCCCTGCAAATCCAATATCTAACACTTCCCAGTATTTTACTGTAACGTGTCCTACACCATTATAGAAATAGTTTCCCGGTGTGAACATATTATGTTCCATTGCAGTCAATGTCTCAGGTTCCATATAAGCAGTTGCCAGTTCACTGGTTGTTTTTCCTTTCCAATAGGCATCTGCTTCTTTAATCTCCTGCTTTGTCTGCTCTGAAATGTAAAATGGATCTGCTGATCTGGTCTCTACTGTATCAAACTCTGCTTCCAGCCACTCGTATGAGAATTCTGGATATGTCTGACATCCTCTTGGTGCAAGTGTTGTGCTACCAACAATCAACTCAAGATCACGAATCACAATTGGAATATTTTCCAATATATGTTCAAATGCTTTCGCACGACGTATGATGATTGGTTCATTCTCTGTCTGCTTGTAAGATTCTGTAATCAACCTTGCTCTGGCTGACTCAATCTCCGGCATCTTCGCATAAAGATTCTCGACCAGTTTAGGAATTCTATCCGATTTCGGAATAGCCGTATTATCATAGGTATATAGTCCCATTTTTCGTTCTTCTCCTTTCCTCTGCTCAGTTATTGTTATTATACTTCACGAACGCCATTAAGTCAACGGAATCACAACAAATCCCAACACTTTTATTCGCATAAACAATTCTGAAAACAACACAATCTCACATTTTTATATTGGTTTTCGTTCTAAACGTCTCTTTTTTTCGCATTTTTATATTGACATCCGTCACAAAACAATCCATACTGGGTTTAAAGTATTTAATATAATTCTATTCTAATATATTTTTTAATAAATTGCATCTAATTTTTACTCAATAGCGAACTTATTTATACATTTTAAACAAAAGGAAAGTGAGGGATTTGTTGTGTTTTCTATTGAACTAGACATTCATACTCATACGATTGCCAGTGGTCACGCATCCACCGCAACTATTACTGATATGGTAAAGGCTGCTTCGGCTGCTCACTTAAAATTACTCGGAATATCAGACCATGGCCCGGCGACATTAGGAGGCGGAAAACCTTCTTATTTCCGTAGTCTCCCTATGGCAGCCCGTAAACGGCTTGGGATAAATATGCTTTATGGTATCGAGGCTAATATTACAGATTACAATGGAACTTTAGATTTGGAAGATTCTTTACTTGCAGGACTTGATTATGTCATTGCCAGTATTCATAAACCTGTCCTCAAACCTGGTACAGAGGCTGAAAATACAAAGGCTTATCTTCGTGCTATGGAGAATCCTTTTGTATCTATTCTCGGACACTGTGATGATGTCAAATATCCTGTTGATTATTTGGCAATTATAAAATCTGCAATGGAACATCAAGTCATATTAGAAATTAACAATAGTTCACTTAGCCCGGATGGGTATCGCGGAGATACAAAATTTAACGATTTGATGATTTTGAATTTGTGCAAACATTTTCATTATCCGGTGTTGTTGTCGAGTGACAGCCACGGTCCGGAACATCTGGGAGATTTTCGATATGCGTTAGAATTGGTGGAACAGGCGGAATTTCCGAAAGAGTTGGTATTGAATTATTCAACTAATGAATTGATGAGCTGGCTGGAGAAGAGGAAAGTTGCTATTTAGTTCATCAAGTTGGATAAGCGTCCCTGAGAGAAAATATTGGATATGAATTTCTGTTCAGACTCCGTCAGCGGAAAATACATAAAGGTCAGAATTATTACTAAAAACAGAGCTTAGAAACCAGCAACTCGGGCTATGCCCTCAAACAGCAAGTTTCTAAGCTCTAACGTAAAATTCTGGCCTTTTAGTATTTCCAATCGCTTCCTTTGTATTCGCAGAAATTCATATCCAATATTTTTTCTCAGTACGTTATCGCAAATCTGATGAATTAAAAAGCAGAGAGCTTTACTGGACAGTCTACATTGCATCTGCATCTTGCTTTTTCTAAAACTTGAGGATGCTTCCTTTGCAAATTTTGCATCTACATCACACGTTTTCGATAACGTGAGGATGTTCCTCATTGAAATTCTGCATCCTCAACTTGCCCTTTCTATAACTTGCGGATACTCCCCACCGAAATTTTGCATCTTCAATTCCCCCATATCCGTTATCTCAGATATCTCCCCCCATATCCTTTGAGTTCTATTTACTTCACAACTTGAGCCGATACATTACTTACAAAAAAATTGATATAAGAAATTCGAGCGAATATGGAGTGAGCGTTGGAGACACTTAGAGCGTAAATTTTTGTGTTAATGAATTTGAACGAACATGTTTGAAGCTGCGTAACAGCAAGTTTGAGTTCAAATTCATTTGCTTTTAGCAAAAATTTACGCTCTTATGTGTCTCCCGCTCATGGAATCTGAGCAAGAATTCTTATATCAATTTTTTGTAAGGAACGTATTGCCACCTAATGAACTAAATATCAACTACGCTCTCTTAGACAGAACCTCTTCTTCGTATTTAGCAACATCGTCAAACCATCCTTCTGCTGCCACACCGCATCTGCTGCAGTATTCTTCCCAAACATCTCCGATTGGAAGTGTCTTGCACTCTTCCATCATCACCATTTTCTTAGACATCTGATTTGTATCCTGAAGTTCTTTGAGCATTGCACTTGGTGTACACAGAGCATTCAATAACGCTTTCTGGAAACTTCTA
Organism: Ruminococcus sp. B05; assembly: GCF_003628495.1. Lineage (NCBI taxonomy): Bacteria > Bacillati > Bacillota > Clostridia > Eubacteriales > Oscillospiraceae > Ruminococcus > Ruminococcus sp. B05. Next base: position 68,957 of record NZ_RBZR01000007.1, read on the forward strand.
AATCCTGTTACCCATGCAGAAATACGATTGATCGATGCATCAAAGTAATCCAATGCAATATATGTACGCTCAATTCCACCTTCGCAGCGAACGATTTCCTGTGCAATTTCTTTTGTTTCATCATCAAACAATACTACATGGTCTGAATCCCAACGAATCGGACGTGTTACATGCAGAGCGATTTCAGGGAAGAATGTTAAAAGTGCAGGAATCTTATCAGAAACAACCTCTGTTGGATGATAATGTCCATTATCCATAAGTGGCAGGCATTTATCTTTGTTCATTGCCGCATAGCTTAAAGAGAATTCTGCTGAACCTACTGTATATGCTTCCACACCAATTCCGAATACTTTTGACTCAACACATGGTTTTACAAGATTTGTGTCAAATGGCTCTGCGAGGATTGCATCGATAGATTCTTTATAACGTACACGTGGTCCCATACGGTCAGCTGGTACATCCTTAAATCCATCTCCTGTCCAGATATTCATAACACAAGGAATTCCTGTCTGCTCTGCAAAATACTGTGAAATACGGATGCAGGCTTTTCCATGTTCAATCCAGAATTTTCTTACTTCTTCGTCCGGGCTCGACAATGTCAATCCGTCTTTTACCATTGGATGTGAGAAAAATGTTGGATTAAAATCAAGTCCCATTCCTCTTTCTTTTGCAAAATCAACCCATTTCTGGAAATGTTTTGGCTCCAATTTGTCACGGTCTACAAACTCGCCATCTTCAAAAATTGCATAGCAGGCATGTACATTGATTTTTTTCTTTCCTGGCATTAAGCTCATTGCCTTATCCATATCTGCTAATAATTCTTCCGGAGTTCTTGCTTTTCCCGGATAATTTCCTGTTGTCTGAATTCCACCTGTCAGAGGGCCATCATGATCAAATCCTGTTACGTCGTCTCCCTGCCAGCAGTGAAGCGAAACAGGAATCTGCATACATTTTTCGATTGCTGCGTCTGTGTCTACACCTAATTTTGCATAAATTTCTTTTGCTGATTCATATCTTGTCATTTTTTTATCCTCCATTTTACTTTTATAATTTTGTTTTCGTAAATGTCTACATCTTTATTTTTATTATTTAGTTTCGTATATTTTTATGTCTGTATTATTTAGTTCTCGTAGATTTTTACATCAAATGACTCACCGATACATGTTCTTGCTTCCGGAAGACTCTTAAATGTTTTGTCATGAAGCATCTGAACAATAATATTTCCGATTGCTGTGGCTTCGGATGGTCCTGCTGAAACTTTTCTTCCTGTATATTTTGCTGTCAATTCATTTAAATATCCTGCATTTGCACCGCCACCGACAACATAGATTGTTGAGTAATGCTCGCCTGTCAACGCTTCGATTTCCTCAATTGTATCGCCATAACATTTTGCAAGACTGTTGTAAATAACAGCTGCGATTTCTCCTACTGTTTCAGGAACCTGCTGTTCTGTATCCTGACAGTATTTTTTCACCGCCTCGATCATGCTCTTTGGAGCAAGGAAACAATCGTCGTTACAATCTACAATAGATGAAATTGTTTCTTTTGAAGCTCTTTCGCAAATTTCTGCAAAGGAAAGGTCTTCTGTAAATTCTTTCTTTACAGACTGAATCATCCAAAGTCCCATGATATTTTTCAAGAAACGGAAACGATGATCATATCCACCTTCATTTGTAAAGTTTGATTGCATACTCTTCATAGAACAGTCTGCTTCTTTTCTTTCAATTCCCATCAGTGACCATGTTCCGGAGCTGATGTAAATTGCATTGTCATCGTTTGTCGGAACTGCAAGTACTGCAGAACCTGTATCATGCGTTGCAGGAAGGACAACGGTACAGTTAAAGCCAACCTCTTCCTGAATTGCTTCTGTAAATTCACCAACAACTGTTCCCGGCATCGATACTGGCTGGAACATTTCTTTGTTGTATCCAAGCATATCGATCAGCTCATAGTCCCACTCATTTGTCTTTGCATTCACAAGCTGTCCTGTTGTTGCGTTGGTATACTCGTTTTTCTTCTCTCCTGTAAGAAGGAAATGGAAATAATCCGGAATCATAAGGATTGATTTTGCCTGCTCCAGATATTCTGGGTGTGACTCTTTCACCGCCATCAACTGATATATTGTATTGAAAATCTGTTTCTGGATTCCTGTTCTCTCGTATAATGCTGAAAGTGAAATTGTCTCATACACTTTTGCATCCATTCCATTTGTTCGGTTATCGCGATATCCAACTGTCTCGCCAAGGATTTTATCATCCTTATCCAATAAAACGTAATCAACACCCCATGTGTCAATTCCCATATAAGATGGAATTTTGCCGATTTCTTTACATTTTTTCAATCCATTTTTTATCTCTGTAAACAGTCTCTCTACATCCCAACACAGTGTACCATTCTTGTTATCCATTCCGTTCGGGAAACGATACACTTCTTCCAGCTGTATTTTTCCATTGACCATGGATGCAAGCATGTGACGTCCGCTTGATGCCCCAATATCAATTGCTAAATAATACTTGCTCATTGTGTGCCTCCTTCTTGTATTTCCACTAATTTTCTTGTATGAGTACATTATAAATTGCAAAAAAGTACAAAAAAAGGTCTCCATTTGAAAACAAATGAGACCTTATTTGCACCACAAGTTCGAGCTGCATGGCTGAACGATAGCTGAACTTACCATCATTTCCCCGCCCGATACTCCTTTGGGCCCATACCATACCATTCTTTAAACTTTCTATAAAAATAACTTGTATTATCATATCCTACTGATTCAATAATATCTGCAACCGGCAATGTACTATTCGTAAGTAAATACGCCGCCTGACTCATACGTTTTGACTGCAGTAATTCTTTATAAGTCTTACCGGTCTGCTTTTTAATCGCCTTGCTCAGCCAATATACATCATAATTCATGATTTGGGCAAGTTCTGACAAGCTTCCGTTTTTGTAATGTTCCTCTATATAATTTAGAACTGTTCCGGTCAATTCATTATCAAATCCGGCATTTCCTGTTTCCATTTTGTCCATATGATTTAATAACTGAAGCAACATAAGTCCCATTGTAATCTGATTACAGCTTCGTTTGTTTCCTATATCATAAAAAATGGTCCAAACCATATTTTCCATCAGATTCTGAATCGGTAAAATATCTGCAACATGGAAATATAAATAAGATGTCTTCCCATCTTTTCCGCAGAGTGTTCCTACAAGAAATTCTTTAAGAATATTATCTTCTGCCCCCATCATAGAAAATGCCATGTTGAAAAATTCCGGCAAAATGATAAAATTCACGGCAATATCTTCTTTCCCTGCCGGCAGTATTTCCTGCTGGGCGTGTTGATTTAAAAACAGCAGATCTCCCTGCTCCAGCACAACTTTATTTCCATCAATATAATGTGTTGTACTGCCCTGACACATGTAAATCAATTCCACATAATTATGCCGATGCTTTGGAAAATTCACGAATCTTGTATGCGGCCTAACCTGGATCAGCTTTCCTTTTTGTAAAAGCTTCTCACTATCAATAACCAGCTCCTTTTTTCCTGTATAGAGCCCTCGATCTATTCCCTTCTGTTCATTCAAAATGCGCTGTTCTTCTTCTGTAATGACAGAAAGCGCATCGATCAGTTCTTTGTGCATCCTGCAATTTCCTCCGTCAGTGCCATATACTCTTTTGCACTGCGACTGCTTTTTTTGTAAGCCATGATTGGTCTATGATCATCCTGAGACCATTCTACAGTACTGTCTACTCGAATATATGTATCAAACACTCTGACATTTTCCAAATCCTGCAACACTTCTAACGTCTGTTTAAAATAGCTCTTTCTTGTATCTACTTTTGTGATCAGCACACCTCCGATTTGTAAATCCGGTGCAATTTGTTTGACCTCCTCTAAAAATTCGAACATATTACCTAATCCGAATAATCCCCAAGGTGTAGATTCTACCGGAATTATCACTTCGTCCGATGCACATAAAATATTCATCACCCAGCCGCCAAGTGTCGGTGGTGCATCAATTAAAATGTAGTCATATAATTCTTTCTCTACAATTTTAGAAATGCCTTTCTTTAAAATGTATTCTCTCTGCCATTTTGTAAAAAGTTCATACTCTATCGAACTCATCAGTGTTGAAGACGGGATTAAGTCCAGATTTTCAAAGTCCGACTTCACGATATAATCTGTCAAATCAGCTTGTTTTCGAATACCTTCATATAAGTTCTTATCACTCTGAGCAAATGCAAGTACTTTATCCTCGTCAAATAATGACAGCGAAAGATTCAACTGCATATCTCCATCAATCAGAAGGACTTTTTTCCCAAGCTGTGTCAGACCATATCCTACATTGGCACAAGTTGTTGACTTTCCGCTTCCCCCTTTATTATTTGCAAAACAGATTACTTTTGTTTTTCCCATAATCAAATCCTTCCTTCTATTGCTCTCTCCACGATTCATCAGCAGGTTCTTTCCCAAAAATCTTGTCAACCAACTGAGAATACTCCGCATACGTCTCCTGCCCTTCAAAACCTGGTCTTAAAACGTCTCGGATATTTTTATAATACCATCCCATAGCATTCTTATTTTTCATACGAAACCGCAGCCACAATTCTTCTCCGAATATCGGATAATCTCTGTCAATGTCCCTCAGATTAGATAATTTATCTGCCAGAGCAATCATCTGCAATTCTTCAGATGTATCTCTTAAATGTTTGATCGTAGCTGACTTTCTCTCTTCCCATGTTCTTGTCTTATCTTCGCTCTCGCCCGCTACCATCTTTGCAACTCTTTCACCAAATTGTATCCGAATTGTCTCTTCTGATACACCTTTACAATCTTCAATTGTATCGTGTAAGACAGCCGCACAGATTATTTCTTCATCTTCTGTCATCGTCATCACAATATCTTTCACTTCTAACGGGTGCACGATATAAGGTTTCTTTGTTCCTTTTCGAAATTGTCCTTCATGTGCTTTCGTTGCAAACAGAATCGCTTCATCCAGCATCTTTTTTCCTCCTCGAATATAGAACCGTTACTTTTCTTTGACTTCTATAGAAAATGATATCATAATTAATTTTGATACTCAACGAAAAAAGCAAATGATGTTTGCTTTTCTATATACAAATCCGTTATAATAAAGACAATATTCAAGTCGAACGTTGTTGTTTGTAGAATACAATAAACAATAGTGAGGTAAGCTTTATGCACAAAAAACATGTTTTGATAACCGGTGCATCCCGCGGAATTGGTGCTGCCTGCGCTTTCACTTTCGCAGCACATGGTTATCATGTATTTTTAAATTGCAATAAATCAATCGATGCACTTCAAAAGGTTGCTGATTCTATTACTCAGCAAGGTGGAATTTGCACCTTAGTTCCCGGTGATGTCGGCAATCCTGATACTGTACGAGCGATTTTTGAAAAGATTTCCACCATTGCTCCCGGATTGGATGTACTTATCAACAATGCCGGTATTTCTTATGTGGGATTGTTAACAGATATGAGCAACGATGAATGGACGCGTATTTTAAATACAAATCTTTCTTCTTCTTTTTATTGTTCCCGTGCTGCAATTCCTTACATGGTCCGGCAAAAAAGCGGAAAGATCATCAACATTTCCTCTATGTGGGGAAGAGTCGGTGCTTCCTGCGAAGCTGCCTATTCTGCCACAAAGGCTGGGATGAATGGGCTTACAATGGCCCTTGCAAAAGAACTGGCCCCAAGTAATATCCAGGTCAATGCTATCGCATGCGGAGTGATCGATACGGAAATGAATGCTGTATTTTCAGATGAAGAGCGTCAGGAGCTCGCCGAAGAGATTCCTGCCGGACGATTCGGAACCGCAGCTGAAGTCGGTCAGCTTGCATTTGCCCTTTCCGAAAACCATAGTTATTTAACCGGACAGATTATCGGACTGGACGGCGGATTTATTTAACAAGATTCAAGTCGAGCAGCCGCGAGACTTGGCGCGTGATTCTGGTCAGCGTAAGCTGACACATTCTTTACAGAATCACTGCGCATCCTCGCACAGCGTTTATCTCAGTCGGAGATTAGACTCCCATTGAGACAAATTTGCTGTTACTCAGCACCTGAAAGAGGTGGGAGTCTTCTCGACTGAGATAAATTTATGATTGGAGATACATTATGATTAACGTACATGAAATAGAAAAAATATCTATGAACTGTTCTATGACAGAATTTGTCGGAACAACTGTATTAGATACAATTGGATTGGTCATTCCCGGAGTTGATCCGATGCTTTTGAAACAAATGAATTTAAAAAAGCCATACCGAAGCTTAGGTCTTCTCAGCTCTCGTACCGGTGCTGCCGGACAGATTAACGCTGTCGACGAAGCAGTTAAATCTACAAATACTGAAATCGTATCCATTGAACTGCCACGCGACACAAAAGGCTGGGGCGGACATGGCAACTATATTATCATCGGTGGAGACAACGTTTCAGATGTCCGTCGTGCTGTAGAAATCGCACTCGAATACACTGAAAAATATGCCGGAGAACTTTATATCAGCGATGCCGGACATTTAGAATTTACCTTCTCTGCAAATGCAGACCAGGCTCTGAATCTTGCTTTTGATGCACCAATCGGAAAACCTTTTGGCTTTTTCTGCGGTTCTCCTGCTGCAATTGGAATGGTAATGGCTGATTTAGCTGTCAAATCTGCTTCTGTAGAGATTGTAAAATATATGACTCCAGATCGTGGAACCAGTCATTCCAATGAAGTGATTGTTGCTGTGACCGGTGATGCCAGTGCTGTAAAAAATGCAGTACTGACAGCCCGTGATATTGGTTTACAGCTTCTCGTCTCTATGGGCAGCTATCCAAAGAGTCCCGGAAAACCTTTCTTAGAATAGCCCATGCTTTTGTTACTCTGAATTAACTTTGCTATTACTCACCACCTGAAGAGGTGGGAGTCTTCTCGACTGAAATAAAACAAAAAGGATGACAATCTCCACTTTTTTGTAGTGTATATCGTCATCCTTTTTTAGTATTTTAACATCTGCTTATATTCTTCCATAAATCGACTTCGGTACATATGCCTTTACTGCAATTCCTTCCGCAACATATTCCTCTTCTAAAAGCTGCCCATGTTTTCGAATCAATTGGATTTTACCGGCTTCTGAAAAATCATACAATCGTTCCACATAAATCTGATCCTGCCGGATGATATCAAGCAATGCACCTTTCAGTTCATCCAGTCCCTGTCCAGTCTTTGCTGACACTGCAAATGTATAGTCTGCATGCAGATCGCGAAACATTTGTGGTGATTCCAATTTATCCTGCTTATTAAACAGTGTAATAACAGGCTTTCCTTCTACGCCTAACTGACGCAATGTATCATATACTACATACATCTGTGTATCCATCTGAGGGTTTGAAGCATCTACAACATGAATTATAATATCTGCATATTTTGCTTCTTCCAAAGTACTTTTAAATGCCTCTATCAAATGATGTGGCAGCTTTCGGATAAATCCAACCGTATCTGTCAGAAGTACTTGTTGTTTTCCTTCTAATTCCAATGCACGGGTTGTTGTGTCCAATGTCGAAAATAACATCGCATCCTCAAGAATACCAGCACCTGTCAGAGCATTTTCCAGGCTGCTTTTTCCTGCCGAAGTATATCCCACCAGAGCAGCCACCTTAAGGTTCGAGTCCTTACGCTGTGTCCGGATCAATTCACGGTGCTGTTCCACCTCACGCAGTTCTTTTTTTAATCTGCTGATTCTTTCACGAATCAGACGCCTGTCCATCTCCAGTTTTTTCTCCCCGGGACCTCTTGTACCGATTCCGCCTCCAAGTCTGGATAGTGAATTTCCAAGTCCGATCAGACGGGATGCTCTGTATTTTAACTGTGCAAGTTCTACCTGTATCTTACCTTCACTTGATACTGCTCTTGCCGCAAAAATGTCCAGGATCAATAGCGTACGATCAATTATTTTGCACCCCAACTCCTGTTCTAGATTTTTTAACTGCACAGATGTCAGTTCATCATCACAAACAATTCCTGTGGCGTCTGTTTCCCACAACAGTTCTTTGAGTTCTGTTATTTTTCCTTTTCCTATATAAGTTGCCGGATGAATATACTCCCTGCTTTGTATCATTCTTCCCACAACCTCAGCTCCTGCTGTTTTTGCCAGTTCTCCCAGCTCATCTAATGACTCTTCTGCCGGTTCGTTTTCATTTAACTGAACTCCGACCAAAATCACTTTTTCTTCGGCTTCTTTCAACTCATACATCGTCATAAACTATCTTGTCTCCAAAAATTCTACTTCTTTTTCTATATTCTCGTCATTCGGGTAGTCCGCAATATACTCATTTGCCGCATTCTTAGCCTCTTCCCAGTTTTCCTGTTTTTCATAACACACAATCTGATTATATCTCATCTCCTGTATCAGTTCTGAATAATCCACTTCTTTTTTTGATTTTGATGCATTTACCGCATCCTTTGACTGTGCATATGAAATTCCTTCATCAAAATATTTTAATGCAGATTCATAATCCTCCTGCTTCATTGCAGATACTCCCATAATATTGTAAAGCTCGGCAGTTCTCTGAACTCCGTCATCTAACGCTTTCTGCATACTTTCCAGAACTTTATCATATTCTTTTAATTCATAGTATGCCATTCCCAGTCCGCGATAAGTTTCCGCAGCATCCTCTTTCTTTCCTTTCGCCTCTGCTGTACTTGCAGCTTGTGTAAACTGAGTAACCGCTTCTTTATAATCTTCCTCTTCCATTGCTTTTATTCCTGCTTTTCCTGCATTTGAACACCCTGTAAGTAAACAAGACATTGTCAAAATCACCAATCCACAGTTTCGAATAAATTGCATTTGATTCTTCATTTTCATTCTCCATTTTTCATCTTTATTCCGGATATTTCAATATCCAAAATGAATTTAAAATATTTAATAACATTACACCGACATCTGCAATGATGGCATTCTCCATAGATACATAACCAAATAGTGCCAGCACCAGCAAATATACTTTCATGCCGATTGCAAAAATCATATTCTGCTTCACTGCCCGAATTGTTCCTTTGGAAATTCGAATAGCATTTACAATTTTAATCGGCTCATCTTCCATCAAAATAATATCTGCAGCTTCAAGGGCTGCATCTGCTCCTAGTCCTCCCATGGCAATTCCAATATCAGCACGCGCAAGAACCGGCGCATCATTGATTCCATCCCCGACAAACGCAAGTTTTTCCTCTTCAATCCGGCTTTCCATAAAATCTTCTAACTGTTCTACTTTATCCTCCGGCATTAAATTTGCAAAAACAGAGTGGATTCCTACTTTTTTGGCGACATCTTCTGCCACTCTGTCATTGTCACCTGTCAGCATAACGGACTCTATCTGATGTCTGTCAAGCCATCGTATCATCTTTTTCACACCTGGTCGAATAATGTCCGAGATTAAAATATATCCGGCATATTCTCCATCTACCGCTATATGAACCGCTGTTCCGATATCTGATACCGGCTGATAATAAAATCCTTGTTTGTTCATATATTTTGCATTTCCGGCAAAGATAACTTGTCCGTCTACAATTGATTCCACTCCAAAGCCAGAGTATTCCCTCGTATGTGAAACTCTTGCTGTATCAATTGTTTTTCCATAGGCCTCTCTTAATGACTGTGCAATTGGATGATTTGAATGAACCTCCCCATATGCGGCAAGCTCCAGTAACTTCTGTTCAGACATTCCTCGCGGACAAATCTCTTTAACAGTAAATACACCCTCCGTCAAAGTTCCTGTCTTATCAAACACAAATGTTTCTGTCTGCGATAAGGCTTCCAGATAATTACTTCCTTTGATCAATACACCTTGTCTGGATGCTGCTCCGATTCCACCTAAAAATGCAAGTGGAACCGATACTAACAGACCACATGGACATGCAGCTACCAGAAAAATCAATCCTCGATAAATCCAAACATGTCCATCCTGCCCTGCAAACATCATTGGCGGAAGTATCATGACTAAAATTCCCATCAGTATTACGATTGGTGTATAGTATCTCGTAAATCGATCGGCAAGCTTTTCTGTTTCTGCTTTTTTATTATTTGCCGCATCAACCAAAGTCATAATCTTCGCTGCCGTGGATTCCTCATAAACTTTCGAAACTCTTGCCTCGATCATTCCGCTTAGATTGATGCTTCCGCTAAAAAGTTTGCTTCCTATCTTCACTTCTCTTGGTTCTGCCTCGCCAGTCAACGCTTTTGTATCTATCATACTTGCGCCCTGTGTAACTGTTGCATCCACCGGAATCCTCTCTCCTGGTTTAACCACGATTACATTCCCCGGTATCAATTCGACAGGCGATACCGTTCTTGTTCCACCTGCAATCTTTAAGTTTGCATGCGACGGCCGGATATCCATAAATTTGGCAATTGATTTTTTCGTTCTTTGCAAAGAAATAGCCTCTACCAGATTTCCCACCTGATAAAATAGTACGGCCGCAACAGCCTCACGATATCGCCCAACAAACATTGCTCCTATTGTTGCAACCAGCATCAACAGATTTTCATCAAAAAGCTTCTTATGTTTTATATTATAAAAGGTCTGCCACAATATCTTTACTGAAAGTACAATATATGCAAAAATATACAACAACAATTCCACTTTGCTACTTGCATTCCATTGCTTTACCGCAAAAAGTGCATTCAAGTAAAGAACCAGGCCTGCTCCTATTTCAATCAGCTTACTTTTTACTTCTTTTGTCATTCTTATCCCTCTGCTTTTCAATCGCCTACGTTACTTCTCTCCACTTTCAAGTCGAATGTACCTGACTACATTTCTCTCTTTCCTAATAAATGTTCCGCCACACTGGCAACACTCTCTGTCTTTTGTACTTCTTCCTGCTGCTCCAGACACGCTTGAATTGCTTCATTGAGCGATAACATCTTATCGTCCAGCTCTGATACCATCTGTGCACATTCTCTTAAATCCCTGCTTATATATTCCGGTGCCATTCCTTCAAATTTGTAGTAAATCTTATGTTCCAGACTAGCCCAAAAGTCCATTGCAATCGTTCGAATCTGAATTTCTACTTTCGTATCAACCACACTATCTGATAAAAAGATTGGAACAGATACCAGCATATGATAACTTTTATATCCGCTTTCCTTCGGTTTTTTAATATAATCCTTGATTGTCAGCACTTTCAGGTCGCTTTGATTACCTATCATCTCTGCCAATCTGTAAATATCAGATGTAAACGAACAGATCAGTCTTACTCCCGCAATATCATTGATATACTTTACCATATTCTCAATCGATGTTTCATAGCCATATCGTTTCAACTTCTTTACGATACTTTCCGGAGTTTTCACCCTTGTCTTGATATGTTCAATCGGATTATATTTATGCACATGCTGGAACTCATCATTGAGAATCTCTAACTTTGTCCCCACTTCTTTTAATGCTGCATTGTAAAGAAAGATAACAGTTTTCCAACTATCCACATCCTCATAATTTTTAATTGCATCCTGCATTCGACATCGTTCTCCTTCATAAATATATTTCTTTCCCCATTTGCTATTTCTGTCCATTTTCAAGAAACAGCATATATACTTTAGTATAGCACAGTCCAGCCTACAAATCCAGTTTCATGTCTCCATAACGAATCCACTTTTTCTTTCGCATATACTCAGAAAAAAGTAATGTCAAAAGTGCCGGCAAAACAATCTGGATCATCACCATTTTAATCATGACTACCATCGCATCTTCTGTCTGCGTCATAACCTGCCAGGTCATAATCTGCCCCACCAGTCCGGCTGTTCCCATTCCAGACCCGGTTGCATTATTTGTCATATGCAAAAACAGGGTTCCGACCGGTCCTAAAATTGCACTGGATAATATTGCCGGAAGCCAAATCACCGGTCGTTTCACAATATTCGGAACCTGTAGCATTGATGTTCCGATTCCCTGTGCAAATAAACCTCCAAACCCATTTTCACGAAAACTTGCAACTGCAAAACCAACCATATTACAGCAGCATCCTATCGTTGCCGCACCAGCTGCCAGACCTGATAAATTCAATACAATTCCGATTGCAGCCGAACTGATCGGAAGTGTCAAAATCATTCCCATCAATACAGAAACCACAATTCCCATGATTAATGGCTGCTGTTCTGTCCCCCAATTGATCAGAGAACCTATCCATGCCATGAATTTTGAGATCGGAGGTCCCACAAAAATTCCTACCGCCGAACCGACACCGATGGTAACAAGCGGTGTGATCAATATATCAAGCTTTGTCTTTCCCGCAATTAAAATTCCTACTTCAACAGCTAGATAAGCAGCAACAAATGCTCCCAGAGGTTCACCCGGTCCCGCTAACACGATTGCCCCATTCTGCAAAATCTCTCCCGATAAAATCTTACCGGCAAATGCACCTACCATACCTGCTGTCGCTGCTGACACTACAACCAGCTGACTTGCTTCAAATTTTCTTGCGACGCCAACACCGATTCCTGCGCCTGTCATCGATGCTGCGACCTTTCCTATCAGAACGATCCACGCCCCCGTATTACCAGTCACCATGGCTCCGATCTGTTGTATGATCGTCCCAATGATCAACGTTGCAAACAGTCCCTGTGCCATGCCACTTAATCCATCAATAAAAATACGATCCAATGTTTTTTTCATCTTCGAATTCCCTTCAACTCATTTCATACAAATTCTTATGAATTTTATTTACGTTATCATCATATTCTATCATCGACATTTTGCTTTTTCAATGCTATACTTGAACTACTTTTGAAATTCTGTAACACAAATTTTTCCAGAAAATATTCACATATTAATTAACAGGAGGAAATCATTATGTTCCGTTTATGGGGAAAAGAATTTAAAGACAACCGTCTGCTTCGCGATACTGTTATTTGCGATGACACAGATGATACACGAACACATAAAATTTTTCATGCACTCGACGAGATCTGTTATGAATTCGATCTAAGCAAACCAATCTGGCTCGACTCCACGATCGCTGATTTTAAAAGACATGATAAAGCTCGATTTTATCAAGATAATTTTGTAGATTCGATTGATTTTGATTATCTTGAAATACAGATTATTGAGGAGTAGGTTGCTATTTAGTTCACGACAGCCCCAAGCAAGAAAAAGACCATGCACTCCTGCTCAGCTTCGTCGGGCAAGCCCGACTCCAATTCGCTGGATTGCATGGTCTTTTTCTTGCTTTGTGGTGTACTGTGATCGAAATAGGTGGAGCGATGATGGATTTACTTTTCTGGGATCTGATGCATCTACATCCTGGGTTTATTTGCTGTCGCAGATGCTTTTTTGACAACTGATGTATCTGCGCTAGCTTGATATTCGCTGTTGCAGATGCTCTTTTTGTAATTGTTGTATCTGCACTGCCTTGATATTCATTGTTGCAGATACTTTTCATCCTACCCATCATGTGCAATTGCATCTGCATCTTGCTTTTTCTAAAACTTGAGGATGCTTCCTTTGTAAATTTTGCATCTACATCACCCATTTTCTTATGACATGCAGATACTCTCCAGTAAAAATGTGCATCCTCAACCTGCCCTTTCTATAACTTGCGGATGCACCTCATCAAAATTTTGCATCTTCAATTCCCCCAAATCCATCATCTCAGATATCTCCCCATATCCTTTGCGTTCTATTTACTTCATAAAATGAGCCAATACATTACTTACAAAAAAATTGATATAAGAAATTCGAGCGAATATGAAATGGGCGCTGGTGACACTTAGAGCGTAAACTTTTGCGTTAATGGATTTGAACGAACGTGTTTGAAGCTGCGTAGCAGCAAGTTTGAGTTCAAATTCATTTGCTTTTAGCAAAAATTTACGCTCTTATGTGTTACCCGCTCATGGAATCTGAGCAAGAATTCTTATATCAATTTTTTGTAAGGAACGTATTGCCACTTAATGAATTAAATCGCAATCCTATTCATTTCTAATCGCCGCCAGCGGACTTAATTTCATCGCCCTAAGTGCCGGAAAATATCCCGCCACCATTCCTATCAACACCGCAAATGCCATGGAAGCAATAACCAGCCAGGGCGGTATATAGGAAATATTTCCATCTAATCCCATTGCACTTCCGTTTCCGGTAAGTATATTGATAATAAATGACATCAAAAAACTCAACAGATTTCCTACCACGCCTCCGATAAAACCAATAAATGCTGCCTCAAGTAAAAACATTTGCTTTATATTCTTCAAGCTGCATCCGAGTACTTTTATTACTCCGATCTCTTTTGTTCGCTCATAAATTGACATCATCATTGTATTCATAATTCCAATTGCTGCCACAAATAAGGATACCGCTCCGATGCCTCCCAGCACAGCCTGAATCATTGCAAACTGTTTTTGCATGCTTTTTACATATTCTGCGTTTGTTGTTACTTTATAGCCCAGATTCTGGATTTCAGATGCTACAACATCTACATTATCAATGTCATCTATCTGAACCATTGCATTTGTGTACGCAAAGAATTTGTATGGTTTTCCGCTTTTTGTAGTAGGCTGTCCCGGTATTGCACGACCTGCATATTCTTTTTTCAACATATTTTTTAAGGTTGTAATATCACAATATACATTGTAAGAATGTGCATTATATGTATTTTCATCGCCTGTAACACGACCACTTGCGTGTACTACATATTTTTTAGGAGCCTTTGTAGGAGTTGTTCCTCCTGTACTTGCAGAAGAAGAATTCTCCGTTGATATTGCTGCGCCTCCTGTATTATTCAGTGAATTATAATACGCATCAGAATCTAATACAAGAAACATCTGCGCTTTCATGACATCGACATCAGGCCTCACTCCTGTTTCCCAATATCCTTTGTCAGTTCCCTTTTCCATTAGATTTTCTGTTGCAAGGTTTCCGAATACCAGCTCTAATTCCGAACTGTCTGCTTTTGGTAATGTACCTCCTTCTACAAGGCTTATATTTTGCTCTTTTAATGCTTCCGGAGTCATCCCTGTCAACTGAATGTTACCGTAATATTTTCCTGTCATTATAATTAAGTTCATTAATAAAACCGGCGATGCACTCTTTACGTGCTCTAATTTTGACAGCTTTTCTATTGTTTCATCTGTCACATATTTTGATGCTTCCTGATCTGATCCACTGTCGGAATAATAATACATCTGACTGCCCACATCTTTTCCTGTCACAGTCACTGCAGTCATACCGCCAGACTGCTCAATCTCACGATACAAGGATTGCTGCATCCCAAGACCAAGAGAAATCATTACAACAATTGAAGCGGTTCCGATCACTACACCAAGAATCGTAAGAATGCTTCGCAGTTTTCTTCGTCGGAGATTACTGCTACTCATCCTCAGTAAATCGATCCACCTCATCTGCTAAATCCTCCTCTTCCAAAGCCAATTGTTTTTTCTTCTTTTTACGAACAACAAGCACTGCTGTCACTACTGCTGCCACGATTACCACAACTACGATTGGGATGATCGGCGTGCTTTTTTCTTCTTCCTCCACTGCTCCTACCATCGTTGTATCATCGTCATCCATCACAGGAGTAACTTCCATTTCAAATTCTTTTTCTGCAGTAAATGATTTTCCTGATTCATCTTCATATGTCATTGTCATTTTACACTTGCTTCCCGCCGGCACTTCTGATTCTCCCATTAACATACCGTCGATTGTTCCTGTTGCACCAGAATCAACATTTCCTACAAATACATCTTTCCCGCTGATTCCGTCTCCTGAAAATTTGATTTTAACATTATAAAGCTTGATTCGTCCTGTATTATAAATATTGCATGTTAAATTTGCTTCTTCTCCTACCTGAATGCTGTCCGGTGACAATTCAATATCACTGAATTCAAATCTTGCAGCCTGTTTGACCGGAATTGCAAGACTTGAAGAAGCTTCGTACTGTACTGCATTGCCATCCTCGTATTTCATGGACATTGCAATACTGTATGGCTTTTGCACCAAATCTGCTCTTGCATTCAAATCAATTGAAATATCTCTTGTTTCTCCCGCCGGAATAGATTCCAGATAAATCGTGCTGGAACCAGATGACGGAAGAAATGCAGGTGCTTCTGCGGCTGCGTCCGTTCCGGCCGATGGAGCCTGCATATCAAACAATAAATTGGAAACTGCTGTTGTCTTTGATGTGTTCTTTACATGTACTGTCAATTTAAAATCACTTCCGGCATTCACATTTTCCGGATTCGTTGAAAATCCAGTCACGATCACACGTGGCACACTCTGGCTTTTATCTGAACCTCCTGTTGCAATCGGGTCACTGTTTGAGATTCCACCTGCATCATAAATTGCCTGACCTGCATCGCCGGATACGTTCTGCGTTGTATCCGGAGTCGGTGTCGGATCAGCTTTTGGTGCATCAGCAGTTTTCTTTGCCGTTGTATTCACATAAATGTATTTATTTGTTTCGTAAATATTTGTCCCATCATCGTATGTAATCTGAAATGGTGTTTTATAAGATTTTGTCTCTACATCAGCTCTGACTGAAAAACTCCATGTTGCTTCCGCAGACTCTCCCGCCTTAATCTGTTCAATTGTCTTTTCCTCATTCATATTTTCAATTTTGAAAGGGAAATCAGACGCATTATCGATTACCGGAGAAATTTTTACATTATTTGCATCACAGCTTCCTTCATTTACTATTTTTACTGTTAATTCTACCTTTTGCTCTGCATTATAATTTGGTGTAGACTGTCCTTTGCCTACCGACAGACGAATTTTGGGAATCGGTGTCTCACTTGAGCTTCTGGATATGGCTGACGTATTCTCGTTTCCACTTTCTCCTGCCACATTTACATTTGAAGCTGCTTTGTTATCCTGTGCGAAGCTTATTGGTGCCATTGCTGTCAGCATTGCCAGACTCAATATCACCCCTGTTGCTTTTTTCCAATGTCTCATTATCTGTTATCCTCCCCTGATTGTTTTCCTGCTATCTCTGCTTTTATTTTTTCACTTTCTTTTTCATCCTGGCTTAAGTTATTCACATTTTTGTTTCGATTATCTTCTATTTTCACAATTTTTCCATCTATAATATGAAATACTCGGTCAGCATATGTCGCAAGATGATTGTCATGCGTTACCATAACCAGTGTTTTCTTCTGTTTACGGACTACATTCTGCATCAATGCCATAACTTCTTCTGAAGTATGTGAATCCAGGTTTCCTGTCGGCTCATCCGCAAAAATAATTTCCGGGTCTACGACCAACGCTCTTGCAACACCAACTCTCTGCTGCTGTCCTCCAGACATTTGATTCGGCATATGTTTCTTTTGTTTTTTCAAATTAACCAAATCCAACATCTTATCTGCCTTTTTTAATCTTTCTTTTTTAGGAACGCCCCTGAAGCTGAGTGGTAAAGCTACATTTTCCACTGCATTCATTGTACTGATAAGATGAAAGGACTGAAAAATAAATCCGACATGATCACGTCTGAAACTGACCAGACCATCTTCGTTTAATTTTTCTATATGCTGTCCGGCAATAATCACTTCACCTTTTGTCGGCTTCTCTAATCCAGCCAGCATATTTAATAATGTTGATTTACCTGAGCCGGATGTTCCGACGATTGCACAAAATTCACCTTCGTAAATATCAAAATCCACACCATTTAATGCTCGGACTATCGAATCACCGACCCGGTACAATTTATATAAATTTTTTACTTCTATAACCTTTTTCACCAAATGCCCTCCCTTCTGCATACGTATTATTATACTATATCTGTTCTCTTTTTTTGTTTATTTTTTCTTTAATTTTTTCTTAAAAAAAGAGACTATACCAACTCACAGCATAGTCTCTTTCTTCTTATTGTATTTTCTAATCAATCTGCCAGTCAATCGGTTCAATCCCATGTGCTTTCAAAAATTCATTTGTCTGACTAAATGGTCTGCTTCCGAAAAATCCTCTATATGCAGCTAATGGGCTTGGATGTGGTGCTTTCAGAATCAAATGCTGCGGATTTGTCAACATCTTCTCCTTTCTCTGTGCCGGCGCACCCCAAAGAATAAACACAATTGGTCTGTCCTGGTTATTTAATGCCATAATTGCCGCATCCGTAAATTCCTCCCAGCCAATTCCACGATGTGAATTAGCCTGATGTGCACGAACCGTCAACACTGTATTCAACATCAATACACCTTGTTTTGCCCATTTTTCCAGACACCCATGATTTGGAATTGTGCATCCAAGATCGTCATGTAATTCTTTATAAATATTTACCAGTGAAGGTGGAATATCTACCCCTTTCTGCACAGAAAAACTCAGCCCATGTGCCTGTCCATCATTATGATATGGGTCTTGTCCCAAAATTACCACCTTTACATCTTTTAATGGTGTCAGGTGAAATGCATTGAAAATATCCTGTGCAGGTGGAAATATTTTTCTTGTGTGATATTCTGCATTTACTGTATCAAATAATTTTTTGTAATAAGGTTTTTTGAACTCTTCTTTAAGAGCCTCATACCAGTCTCCATTAATTCCCGACATGTACTTTCCTCTTTCCTATAATCGAACCGATACACCTTCATGCTGTAAATAGTTCTTTACTTCTTTTATTTCTAATTCTTTATAATGGAACAGTGATGCTGCCAATGCTGCATCAGCCCCGCCTTCTGTCAAAGCTTCTTTAAAATGCTCCAGCGTTCCCGCTCCTCCGGATGCAATGACCGGAATGGAAACACTGTCTGCAATTGCTCTCGTCAGTTCCAGATCGTACCCAGCTTTTGTTCCGTCACAATCCATACTGGTCAAAAGAATTTCTCCTGCTCCAAGCTCTTCCACTTTCTTTGCCCACTCTATAGCATCGATTCCAACATCGACTCTTCCGCCATTCTTATAAATATTCCATCCACTTCCGTCTGCTCTTTTCTTTGCATCGATAGCCACAACAACACACTGACTTCCAAACTTCTCGGCTGCATCTGCAATCAGCTGTGGGTTGTTGATTGCAGATGAGTTGATAGAAATCTTATCTGCACCTTCGCGAAGCAATACTTTGAAGTCCTCTACTGTGCGGATGCCTCCGCCAACTGTAAATGGGATAAATACACACTCTGCAACTTTACGCACCATGTCAACGACCGTATTTCTTCCGTCAGAAGATGCTGTAATATCCAAAAACACAAGTTCATCTGCACCTGCCTGATCGTAGGCTTTTGCAATTTCTACCGGGTCTCCGGCATCTTTTAAATCTACAAAATTAACACCTTTTACAACTCGGCCTGCATGTACATCCAAACATGGAATAATTCTTTTTGTAAACATCTATCTTTCCTCCAATTCCACGAAATTCTTCAGTATCTGTAATCCAACCTCACTGCTCTTTTCCGGATGGAACTGGCATGCAAAAATATTTCCTTTTTCTACAGAAGCATGGATGTGTACACCATATTCTGTTGATGCCTTAACAATATTCTCATCTTTCGCTTTCAGATAGTAGGAATGAACGAAATAAACATAGGCCTGTTCATCAACATTTTTAAATAAACGACCATTATGTTCAAGATGTAGCGAATTCCATCCCATATGTGGAATCTTTAAACCTTCACAAGCCGGGATTCTACAAATCTCTCCTTCTAAAATCCCAAGTCCTTCCACGCCCTTGGCTTCATCGCTTCGTTCAAACAAAAGCTGGAGTCCAAGACAAATGCCTAAAAACGGAGTCCCTTTTTCTGTGACTTTACGAATTACATCATCCAAATGTCGTTCTTTCAACTTCTCCATTGCATCTCCAAATGCACCGACTCCCGGAAGTATCACTTTATCTGCGCTTAAAATTTCAGATGGAGCACTTGTGATCTTCACTTCCTGTCCCAGATACAATAATGCCTTCTCTACGCTTTTGATATTACCTGCATCATAATCAATAATCGCTATCATGTCTCTTCTCCCTGTACCTTACTATCACATTTTGATGTTTTCGAATCAAGCTCAAACCAGAATTCAACTCCGTTATCATAGTTCTTCACACCATATTGCTGGTGGAATGACTCCATAATTGCTTTCACAATCGACAAGCCGATTCCATTTCCACCATATTCTCTTGTATGCGCCTTGTCTACTTTATAGAATTTATCCCATAATTTTGCAATATCTTCCTCCGGTATCGGCTTTCCACTATTAAATACGGTAACTTTTACTGTATCTCCCTGCGGTATGATACGAATCTCGATTCTCTTCTCATTGTCTACGTGATGAATAGCATTTGTCAAGTAATTTCTAAATACCTGCTCTGTTTTGAACTCATCTGCCCAAACATAAACTTCCTCTTCCGTCACGCAATCGACTTCTGCTTCTGCCTGTTGAAGCAAAATCTCACAGCTTGCCAGAACACCGCGAATCAACCCTACAAGATTAAATCGTGTGATTTCCAAATCTTCATCACCAAATTCCAATTGATTTAAAGTTAACAGATTTTTTACCATCTGATTCATCTTGTTAGCCTCGTCTATAATAACATCGCAATAGAATTCCATACTTTCAGGCTCTTCTGTAATTCCATCCCGCAATCCTTCCGCATAACCTTGAATCAATGCAATCGGAGTTTTTAATTCATGAGAAACATTTCCAAGAAATTCATTTCTCATATCTTCAATCTTTTCTTTTTGTTCAATATCTTTTTGTAATTGATTATTTGCCCGCTTCAATTCTGTGATCGTTTCTTCCAGACGTTTTGACATCAGGTTAAAGTTTCCACCCAGAATTCCGATTTCATTTTCACCGCCACTCGTATACTTTGCATCAAAATCCAGATTTGCCATGCGCTGTGACAGTTCAGCAAGCTCCATGATTGGCTTTGTGATCTTTTGTGAGAAGAACCATACAAAGAGTAGCCCGCATAATACTGTAACACCACCACCACAGATTAGAAACTTATTCGTCGAGTTTACGGTATCGTAAATACTTCCATAAGGACTTCGGATAATAAAAATAGATTCGTCAGCCAACTGTCCGACCATATCCATATATTCTTCTCCTCGTTCCTGATCCTGGACCTTGTATATTTTGTAGGAATCCCTTTCTTCCAGAACTTGTCCGATATCTTTCCCTACGATATATCCGATCAAACGCGTAAACAGACGCCCCTTCCTTTCCTGTTCTGTGTTAAATGTAATATCTGAACCTGAATTGATCACAAGTACTGCACAATTTTTTCTCTCACACTGCCTCTGAAGTTCTTCCTGTATCTCAACCGAACCTATATCTCCTTTTTTTGCTGTTTTATCTAGGGTTTCGTAAAGCTCAACCATCTCGATTTTTTTATTTTGTATAAAAAACCTCTCCATGAAACTGGAATTGATGATAAACATCATCACAATAACAAGGGCTACTGCTCCTGTGAACAATGCCAACATCTGACGTTTAATTGAGTATTTCATTCTTCTACCTCGAATTTATATCCCATTCCCCAGATTGTCTTAATATACTCTCCCTTATCACCCAGCTTACTTCTCAGTTTCTTAACATGTGTATCAATCGTACGTGCATCCCCAAAATAATCATAATTCCAAACATTATTTAATATTTTTTCTCTCGAAAGTGCAATCCCCTGATTTTCCACAAAATAAGTTAGAAGCTCAAATTCCTTATAACTTAAATCTATCGGTTTATCATCGATCATAACACTGTGTGCTGCCTTGTCGATTTTAATTCCGCCTGCGTCAAGAATGTCTGACATGTCTGTACCATTTGTTCTTCTCAAGATTGCTCCGACTCTCGCTACCAGGATTTTCGGACTAAATGGCTTTGAAATGTATTCATCTACTCCCAGTTCAAATCCTTGAAGCTCGTCTCGCTCTTCCGACCGGGCTGTCAACATAATAATCGGAACTTTTGAATGCTCGCGGACTTCCCTACATACCTGCCATCCGTCCATCTTTGGCATCATAACATCCAGAATGATCAGGGCAATATCTTTATCCTCGTAAAATAAATCCATTGCTTCCATACCATCTCCCGCTTCTAATACTTGATAACCTGCTCTTGTCAGGAAATCTTTTACAAGCTTTCTCATTCTGCTTTCATCATCTACTACAAGAATCTTCATTTTTTCCATTATCGCTATCTCCTTTGAATTTACTCAACACTCTTGAGTGATTCTACCATATCTATCTTTTTCAACTTAAAATACATTACACCATTTACAAACATTGAAAAACCAATTGTGATCAAAAATCCGAATATATAACTGCTCAGATCAATATTTCTTCCAAACATTGCTGAATCCACCTCCACTGTTTCAATGATAAAACGATGCAGTATTTTCCCAAGTCCACACCCGACAACAGAACCAAGTATTGTCAACAGTATATTCTCACGATAAACGTATTCTGCAACTTCTTTTGGATAAAATCCCAGCACTTTCAAAGTTGCAAGTTCTCGCTTACGTTCTGTAATGTTGATATTATTCAGATTATACAATACAACAAATGCCAATAATCCCGCTGAAATCACAAGAACTACAATAACCATATTCAGACTTCCCAGCATATCCTCTATCTGCGCTTCAAAATCCTTTGTATAGCTGACACTTAATGCACCATCTTTTTTCAGTGCTTCCTCACCGATTTCTTCTGCTACTTCTATCTGTCCGTTATTGACTGTATAGAAAATGGAATTATAACTTACAGCTTTACCATACAGCTGTTCATAAAGCCCTGACGTCATATACATATAATGCCGCATATAATTCTCACATATTGCTGATACCGTCACTGTCACATCTTCTTCGCCTGACTTTTCAATTGTAAATGAATCACCTGGTTTTACTCCCAGCTTATCTGCGATTTTTTCTGTCAGGATCACACCATCATCTGTTAATTTATATTGCTCTTTTGTCACACGATTCTGATAGACAAACAGCGAATCATTCTCTTCTCCCGGCTCAAACACTGTAAGATATACTTCCTTTTCTGTATCATCCTTCTTAATTGTTACTTGTTGCTGCAAAGCCTGTGTAATATGTTTGATCCGGTCATCACTTTTCAGACTGTCTGTAATCTCTTGCTTTGCGGTATCTGTCGCTTCTTCATTTAAAATCAGATCGGCATCAAACAGTTGCAGATCCTCGTACTGCAATATTCCGATATTTACAATCGAATCATGCAGACCAAATCCAAACAATAGAAGTGCCATACAGCCTCCGATTCCAAACAATGTCATAAAGAATCTCTTCTTATAACGAACCAGATTCCGGACCGTTGATTTCCATGTAAAGCTTAAATGCTTCCATATAAACGGGATTCTTTCTAACAGAACCCTCTTTCCCTGTTTTGGAGCCGGCGGACGCATCAATTGTGCTGCCTGTTCTCGCAGCTCTTTATAACAGGATATAACTGTTGCAAAAAGTACACAAAATACAGCTGCGGCGGATGCAACTCCGGCATAATATAAATTGTACGGAACTTCAATATTCGGAACATGCGCATATATAATTCCATACGCTTTGATAATAATATACGGAAATACTTTTTCTCCAAACAATGCCCCTAAAACACATCCAAGGATTGTTGCAAGCGATGCATATCCAATATATTTTCCCGCTATGGAAGCTTTTGAATAGCCCAGTGCTTTCATCGTTCCGATTAACGTCCGCTGTTCTTCTACCATACGTGTCATCGTTGTCAGACTGATTAGTGCTGCCATCAAAAAGAACAGTACCGGAAATACCTTTCCAATAGCCCGCATGCGGTCTGCATTTTCTCCATAACCACTGTATTCTACCAGATGCTCTCTGTCATAAATATACCATTTAGCCTTCGGAATCTGACTCATCTCATCGTCCAGACTTTTCAATCCATCCTGACCATTCATAAATACCTGATACGTCTGTGCCATCATCAGCTGCATTCTTGTTTCTGCCTCATCTAACACTTCTTCATATCTTGCATCTTCTCTTTCTGTTTTAATCTTCTCAATTCGCTTCTCAACTTCATCTACACGATTATCATATTCTTTTGTAAATGCTGTTAACTTCTTGGCGCCCTTTACAGTTGCATAAATTTCTGAATATGCATCCATCGTAAAGCTGTCTTCCAATACACAGGCAAATCCATTGATTGTTCCTGTTCCAATTGTCGTATTTCCACGACCAAAAGACACATATGTCGGACTGCTTACTGTTCCAACAATTTTATATTTGTCACATTTTAATGAATCGGTAATCGCATCTTTTGTCCCTGAAGAAAATGTAATCTCATCCCCGATTTTGTATCCATTTGCTTCATAATAATCAATATCCAGAACACATTCGTTTGTATCCTTTGGCAATCTGCCTTCCTCAACAGTAACCTGATTCATTGTTGGAAGCAGTGACATGATATGCACAACCTTCTGGCTGTCTCCTGACTTGCAAAGTACATCCACTGAATATCCAGCTTCTACATCTTTTATGCCCTTCACCTGGCGGATGGCATTCACATCATCCTGGGTAAGTCCCAGTGTACTGATTATTTGCAGATCCATAAGATTTTTCTCATCAAAATATGCATCTCCTGACAATCGCATATCCGGCTCCGAAGATCGGATTCCTGAGAAAAATGCAACTCCGATTGCGACGATAAAGAAAATCGACAGAAATCGTCCCATACTTTTTCGGATTTCCATATAAAAATCTTTTCTAAGTGCTTTTTTACTCATCCTTGTTCTCCATCTTCTATTGTTTTACCATTCGATTTCATCAATTGAAACTGGATTCTCATTCGTTATCATAGAAGAGACTTTTCCATTTTTAATTTTAATCAGACGATCTGCCATCGGCGCCAGTGCAGAGTTATGTGTAATAACGATCACTGTCATCCCTTTCTCTCTGCACATATCCTGCAGTAATTTTAAAATTGCCTTACCTGTATTATAATCCAAAGCTCCCGTCGGCTCGTCGCATAATAATAATTTCGGATTCTTCGCCAGTGCTCTTGCAATGGATACCCTCTGCTGTTCTCCGCCGGAAAGCTGAGCCGGAAAATTATCCAGTCTGTCTCCCAGACCGACTTCGCATAATACCTTCTTTGCATCCAGGGGATCCTTACAGATCTGAAGTGCAAGCTCTACATTCTCCTTTGCAGTCAGATTCGGAACCAGATTATAAAACTGAAATACAAATCCAATATCATCTCTTCGATATGAAGTGAGCTGACGCTCATTATACCCTGTAATATTCGCTCCATCTACCAAAATCCGTCCACTAGATGCCGTATCCATTCCCCCAAGAATATTCAATACGGTTGTCTTACCGGCTCCACTTGGTCCCACGATTACTACAAATTCTCCCTTTTCAATTTCAAATGAGATACCATCCACTGCACGTATCTCCACTTCGCCCATCTTATATACTTTTGTAATGTCTTTTAACTGCACAAAACCTGCCATGCGATTATTTCCTTTCTGTGTATTATCATTCAAAAATATTACAATACGAACATATTTATATATCATTATTGTATCATATTTTTGTTGAGCAAAGCATATGTTCACAATTTTTTTATACTTCCGATACGTTTTTATATATTAGGAAAGCACTTTCCTATTTCAAGTCGAGCAGCCACGAGACTTGGCGCGTGATTCTGGTCAGCGTAAGCTGACACATTCTTTACAGAATCACTGCGCATCCTCGCACAGCGTTTATCTCAGTCGAGAAGACTCCCACCTCTTTCAGATGGTGAGTCTTCTCGACTGAGATAAAAAAATAGATAATCGAACTTCTTAATCATATAAGTTAAATTAAGGAGTCAATTACCTATTTCTCTAGAACGATTCTATAAATCGATATTTTATTTTTCTAGCATTTTAAATCCAAATTTATTTCTCTGTCAATTTCTTAATACCCTGGATTGCTACAATCACACCAAGCAATAAGAGCAATACTGCGAAGATTAACTGCAATGTGTTTCCAAGACTAAGTCCTGTTGCAACAAACTGTCCGCTTAATTTGTAGATTGTCATTCCAAGTGCTGTAAATGTTACTGCCATCATAAATACCATCGGAATCCAAAGCATAGCACCCTGACGTTTTGTCTTTTTCAAAAATACGGCACAAGCTATTAACGCAAGTACTGATAACAACTGGTTTGCTGAACCAAACAATGGCCAAATCTCTGCATAACCAACTTTTGCAAGCAAATATGCAAGTATCAGTGTAATAATTGTTGAGAAGTATTTGTTTGTTACCACTTTCATAAATGGTGAAAGATTCTTCATATCTGTATCTTCATCGATGAAGAACTCCTGGAACGAAAGTCTTCCAATACGTGCAACTGAATCAAGAGATGTCAGTGCAAAAGCTGATACAGAAAGGTTAATCAATGTAAATACCAGACTATGTGGTAATCCAATCACATCAAGGAAGTTTGCAATCGCACCTGCAAAAATCTGTGGCTGCGTTGTAAGTCCCTGTGCTGCTGCCTCTCCATCTGCGAAAGATGCAACTGCAATCAATGCGATTACGGCCAGCATACTTTCCATCAACATAGCACCATAAGATACAGGAAGCATATTTCTCTCATTCTTAATCTGTTTTGAAGCAGTTCCTGAAGATACCAGTGAATGGAATCCAGATACAGCTCCACATGCAATTGTTACAAATAAAATTGGGAACATATAGCTTCCATCTACATTGAAGCTTGTGAAAGCTTTCAGGTTACATGATGGATTTGCTACAAATACACCTACAATTGCTGCCAGAATCATGAAGATCAACAAATAACTATTCAAGTAATCACGTGGCTGAAGTAACATTGTTACAGGGGCAACGCTGGCAATCAAAATGTAAATAAAAATCAAAATATGCCAAGTCTCTCTTGTCAGATACATTGGGAAATTCAGTCCAAGAGCAACTGCTGCGACAAGCATAATAATTGCTATTGCTGTATTAATCCATTTGTTCAATTTACCATATTTCAAAATAAATCCAAGAGCAACTGCTTCTAAAATAAAAAGCATGGATGTTGTTGCTACTGCACCATTTGCTGCAATTTTAGTTACAGTACCTGCTTCGTCTGCTACAAATCCGTTAAATGTTCCTGCAACTACATCCGCAAAAGCTGCAACTACGAGGATACAGAATAACCAACAGAATAATAAGAACAGTTTCTTTCCTGTTTTACCAATATATTCTTCAATAATAAAACCAATTGTACGTCCTTTATTCTTTACAGATGCATACATTGATGCAAAATCCTGTACTGCACCAAAAAATACACCACCAATCAGTACCCATAAAAGTACTGGAAGCCATCCAAACATTGCTGCCTGAATTGGTCCGTTAATCGGACCTGCACCTGCAATTGAAGCGAATTGATGACCAAACACAATATTTGTATCCGCCGGCACATAATCTACTCCATCTTCCATCTCATACGCAGGAGTTTTCGCATTCGGGTCAATTCCCCATTTTTTCTCGAGGTACTTTCCATAGAAAAGATACCCTCCGCCTAATACAACAATGGCGATAACCATCATTATAATTCCATTCATAATCTCTCCTTCTTCCTATCTAGATTCTATTTTTAATAGTGTTTATTTTATCGATTTACCTTGGTAAAGTCAAGAAGCGTTTTATATAAAATTTATAAAGTTTATACTTTTGAAATAATCATATTGCACAATTGCTATTTAGTTCACGACAGCCCCAAGCAAGAAAAAGACTATGCACTCCTGCTCAGCTTCGTCGGGCAAGCCCGACTCCAATTCGCTGGATTGCATAGTCTTTTTCTTGCTTTGTGGTGTATCGTGGTTGAAATAGGTGGAATGATGAAGGATTTACTTCACAACTTGAGTCAATACATTACTTACAAAAAATTGATATAAGAAATTCGAGCGAATATGGAGTGAGCATTGGAGACACTTAGAGCGTAAATTTTTGTGTTAATGAATTTGAACGAACATGTTCGAAGCTGCGTAGCAGCAAGTTTGAGTTCAAATTCATTTACTTTTAGCAAAAATTTACGCTCTTATGTGTCTCTCGCTCATGGAATCTGAGCAAGAATTTTTATATCAATTTTTTGTAAGGAACGTATTGCCACCTAATGAACTAAACAGCAATCACGCCTCATCAATTGCCTTTCCAATATCATGCCGCATATACTTATTCTTAAACTGCACCCACTCTGTTGCAGCATAAGCATTTGCTCTTGCCTCTTTGAGATCTTTTCCTTTTGCTGTCACACCAAGGACACGCCCTCCATTTGTGACAATATGATCCCCATCAAATTTTGTTCCGGCATGGAAGCAATAATAACCTTCATGTTTGTTGAATTCATCCAGACCACTGATTGGGAATCCTTTTTCATATGAAACAGGGTAACCTTCTGATGCAAGCACTACACAGACAGCAGCATTATCTTCAAACTGCAGATCTACCTGATCTAAAGTTCCATCAATACAAGCTTCTGCCACTTCAATCAAATCATTTTTCATTCTTGGCAGTACAACCTGTGCTTCCGGGTCTCCAAAACGTGCATTGTATTCCAGCACCTTTGGACCGTCCTCTGTCAACATCAATCCAAAGAAAATAATCCCTTTAAATTCTCTTCCTTCTGCTGCCATCGCGTCTACTGTCTTCTGATAAATATATTTATTACAGAATTCTTCTACCTCTTTTGTATAGAACGGACTTGGCGAGAATGTTCCCATTCCACCTGTATTTAATCCTGTATCTCCGTCTCCGGCACGTTTGTGATCTTGTGCTGAAGTCATTGTCTTAATTGTTTTACCATCGACAAATGAAAGTACAGATACTTCACGACCTGTCATAAATTCCTCGATAACCATCTCATTTCCCGCTGTACCAAATTTTTTGTCCAGCATAATGGTCTTCACGCCTTCTTTTGCCTCTTCAAGATTCTGACAGATCAAAACACCTTTACCTAGTGCAAGCCCATCTGCTTTCAATACGATTGGAAATTTTGCTGTTTCCAGATAAGCAATTGCAGCTTCTGGATCTGTAAAATTTTCATATCCTGCTGTAGGGATATCATATTTCTTCATAAGATCTTTTGAAAATGCTTTTGATCCTTCCAAAATTGCTGCATTCTTACGAGGTCCGAATGTACGAATTCCAGCTGCTTCTAACTCGTCTACAAGACCTCCAACCAATGGATCATCCATTCCGACGATTACCAGATCGATTTCTTTTTCTTTTGCAAATGCAACTAATTTATCAAACTCCATCGCACCGATTGCAACGCACTCTGCATATTCTGCAATACCTGCATTTCCCGGTGCACAATACATTTTATCTACTTTTGAGCTCTTTGCAGCGCTCATAGCAATTGCATGTTCTCTTCCGCCGCTTCCTACTATTAATACTTTCATTGTTTCCTCCTAATCACAAATCACAGTTCTTCCATCTTCTACTGTGACTTTTCCATTTGCAATAAGGTCAATTGCCTCTGGCATAATCTTCCATTCCGCCTGTTCCATCACTCGCTTCTGCAATATCTCCGGAGTATCGCCGTTTTGCACTTCAACCGCTTTCTGTAAAATAATCGGGCCTGTATCTGTTCCCTCATCTACAAAATGAACTGTCGCACCAACAACCTTCACTCCTCGTTTCAATGCAGCCTCATGTACTTTCAATCCATAATATCCAGTTCCGCAAAATGCCGGAATCAAAGATGGATGAATATTGATCATACGATTGCGGTATTCTGCGATCATCTCTGGTGGGATTACCACAAGAAAACCTGCAAGCACGATCAAATCCGGTTTATATGCATTTACACGCTCCAAAAATTGTTTATTAAATATATCTCTGCTTTCATAATCTTTCGGCGAAATACATTCTGCCGAAATTCCATGCTTTTTAGCACGTTCAAGTGCAAATGCATTTTTATTATTGCTGATT
The DNA here is from genome assembly GCF_003628495.1 of Ruminococcus sp. B05. NCBI lineage: Bacteria > Bacillati > Bacillota > Clostridia > Eubacteriales > Oscillospiraceae > Ruminococcus > Ruminococcus sp. B05. The sequence goes on from NZ_RBZR01000007.1 coordinate 98,828, forward strand.
ACCCCCACGATTTCTGTATTTGTAATTGCTCCTGCTTCTACTTTGTCTATAATTGCCTGCAGATTTGTGCCGCCACCGGAAACACATACTAATACTCTTAGCATAATGTTACTCCTTTTTCTCCTGCTTCAATATGACCAACTACATATGGCTGATCTCCTGCAGCTTTGATTGCTTCCATTGTCTTATCAACATCAGCCGGATCTACAGCTACGATCATTCCAAGTCCCATATTAAATGTGTTATACATCATCTGCTCATCAATTTCTCCCTCTTTTGCCATCAAACCAAAGATCGGAGGTACTGGATAACTATTTTTCTCAACTACTGCATGAACTCCATCGATCAGCATACGAGGAATGTTTTCATAGAAACCGCCTCCTGTGATGTGGCTGCATGCTTTTACTGTTACACCTGCTTTTTTAATGCTCTTTAATGCCTGTACATAAATTCTTGTTGGAGCAAGAAGTGCCTCTCCAAGAGTTTTTCCAAGCTCATCATAATATGTATCAAGTGATTCTTTTGTCATATCAAATACTTTACGAACAAGTGAAAATCCATTGCTATGTACACCAGATGAAGCCATACCGATCAGGACATCTCCGTCTTTCAGATTTTCTCCTGTAATCATATCCTTACGGTCACAGACACCTACAGAAAATCCTGCAAGATCATACTCATCTTCCGGCATAAGTCCTGGATGTTCCGCTGTCTCTCCTCCGATCAATGCTGCATCTGACTGTACACATCCTTCTGCAACACCGCTTACGATTGCTGCAATCTTTTCCGGATAGTTTTTTCCACATGCAATGTAATCCAGGAAGAATAATGGTTCTCCTCCTGCACACGCAATATCATTAACACACATAGCAACTGCATCAATTCCGATTGTATCATGCTTATCCATGATCATGGCAAGTTTTACTTTTGTTCCACATCCGTCAGTTCCTGACAATAAGACAGGATCTTCCATTTCTTTAATCTTTTTCAATGAAAATGCTCCTGAAAAACCGCCGAGTCCACCGAGAACCTCTTCTCTCATTGTTCTCTTTACATGCTCTTTCATCAACTCTACTGATTTATAACCTGCTTCGATATCTACGCCTGCCTTCTTATAATCCATAACCATTCTCCTTTTTAATATGCTTCGTATCCAACTTCATCCAGTCTTGCTGCTTTTGCCTGTACTGCTTCTTTCATCTCTACTGTATATGCTTTTAATTTTTCAAGTAATTTTGCATCTGAAACCGCCAGAATCTTTGCTGCCATGATCGCAGCATTCATTCCACCATCAATTGCAACCGTCGCAACCGGTACTCCCGGTGGCATCTGCATAATAGAAAACACAGCATCCATTCCGTCAAGCTTGCTGCCTGAGAGAGGTACTCCGACAACCGGCATCGGGAATAATGCTGCGCACATTCCTGGTAGATGTGCTGCCATGCCTGCTCCTGCAATGATTACTTTCACGCCCCTGTCTTCTGCGCCTTTTGCCCACTCGAAAAATACATCTGGCTCTCTGTGTGCAGAGATGATCGTCATCTCATAATCAATTCCAAATTTCTCTAATGTTTTTGCAGCTTTGCTCATCACTTTAAGATCCGAGTCACTACCCATTACGATTCCTACTTTTGGCATGTTACATCCACCTTCCTTATTTAAAGTATTGTATCCATTTTGTACAATTTTTTGGTTTTCTTGGACAACTTCACTTGTTTTTATTGTCCGTTATACTCGTCCAAAGGTTTATTAAGCACTTCCGTTCCCGGTAATACAAACCTTCCGTCCTTCAATAGTATAATATTTTTCCCATCTTTTGTTAATACACTAATTTCTTCTAACTCTTCATAAGGTATGGTTATATCTGTATGACATTGATAATATGCTTTCTCTATATCTTCCTTTCTTAATATGGATACGGAATTGTCTCTCGCAACAATTTCTTTTCCATTTGGATTATATACTTTAATATCTTCACTCCAACTATAGCAGGTATCTCCCACTGCGAAATGAGGTCCTGTTTTCTCTGCAATCAAAATTGGCATCTTGTCCTCGATGTTATATTTTTTACCGGCTACATACGCTGTCGTATTCGTTCCGATTGCAAATTCACCGATTGGCAGTGTTGGATGATTGTGTAAAATATTATCGTAAATATATTTTTTATTCTCTTCTTCGTCTTCAAAATTACTGCAAGTATAAGATTCAATCATTCCATCTCTAAACTGTATCTCTAGATTACAGTACTGAAGACCTTCTAAAAATACTCTGCTTACATGCAAAGTTCCGTTTGTTCCTTCCAAAACCGGCGAAGTAAACACTTCTCCTACCGGAATGTTGACATCTGCAACACAATTTTCAAAAATAGTTTCTTTCTCAGAATCGTTTAATTTGTACAATTGTACTGTCAGGTCTGTCTTGTTCTCACCTTTTCCAAGAATACGCACAGCTTCTCCCTGATCCAGTGCATCGATCATTGTCTGCTGTACTTTCTCGTATAAGTTTGCATCCAATGTATTGATCTTGATCACTTCATCAAAAATTTCCTTGTACTGTTCTCCAATCTCAGGAATTGGATATGCAACAATTGTAAAGCTTCTTTCTTCGCCCTTAATATACTGATTTGTCAACTGACCCGACTTACTTGTATATAATAAAGTAAGCTCTCTTTGTGCCTCATCATATGTCAGGTTTTCCTGTTTACTATCCGGTGAAAATGGTTTTTCTCCAAATATCTCCATCACAGCCGGGCCACCCATCAAAGCTGCCTGATCCTTATTTTTCTCATAAGTGTTTTTCAATATATCAAGTTTTCTTTCAACATAACGCTTATCCATAAACAAAGCCTGATCTGAACGATGGTCATAATCATACTGTGGGTTTGCAATTGCGCCATAGTATCCAATCTTAAATTGCTCTTTTCTCGTGATAACACTAGAAGCTGCACGATATATTGCCGGCTCTAATCCCATTTTTCTAAAATTCTCTATTGCAATTTTAACTACACGTTCAAAACCAAGACAATAGCGAAGATCTACCACTGCCTTCTTAGATAAATCTTTTCCAGTATTTATAAAACCGATGCGATATCCTTCTGTGTAAACATCTGCCATCTTTTGAAGAACTTCATCTGAAAGAGTCGCCAAGTGTCTTGCTGTCCCAATCTCATTTTCCGTAATATATTCTCCAAAACGATAGAGATATCTCTCGTCATCAAGGTCTGCTTCCATAATCCATTCTGTTGCAATAGAAAGTTCCGGAATAAGCTGTTCCTCAATACGGTCAGCAAGAAATACATCACAATAATCACTTGCATACCAGTATATTATTTCTTTTACTGTTTTAAACTCCGGCACTTCCTCTTCAAAGCAAGTATATACTTCTATCAGAAGTTCGTTCAGTATTGTAAGATAATCTTTTCTGTTTTCAAATGCATATGCAATTCCACTTCTAAGCTCTGCATATAACATACTAAGCAACTGTCCGAATGTCTCTCCTAACTCCTGTACTGCAAAGGCCGGATTTGCATAACTTTTCTCATATTTTACAGGCAATACGTCCGAATACAAAAGTGTATTCAGTTCCTTCATCTCCTGCAATTCCAGATTATCCCATGAACCATCCGCAATCTTTATCCTCACTGCTTCTAATTCTAAAAGAAATGCTGCCATCTCCTGAAAATATGCCACATATGGCTTGGTAATGCCTTCTTCTATCATTATCTGATTTAAACGTTCTACAGAAAGTTCATGGCGTTCTGCACACATCTCATTTCTTTCTGTCTGCCACATCATCTCTGCCATCTATCGTATTCCTCCTACAAATATCACAATTAAAAAAATTAAGATTAAAATATTACATGCAATTCCAACTCTGCACGTAATATACTTACGATCTCTTTCTTTAAGCCCTTTCGAACCTGCCTGTATTCCAAAAATAGATAATCCGACTGCCAGAATTCCTATTCCGCCTACATAGCCTGCTGACTCACCATGCTTTAAATAAGCAAGTAGAATTGCTATGAAAATTACAATTACCGCCCCCAGTGCATATGCACAGGACCAAATCCCCATATGGGAATGTTTAATCTGCATTTGTCCATATTTTCCATAATTTTTCAATTCTTTTTCCATCTTACGTTTTTGTTGTTTTTTATTACTGCCCATCGTGCTTTCTCCTAATTCCATTACATATCACAAACAAAATATATCCCACCGCACATCCTACAGTATTCAAAAACAGATCATCCACATCGAAGCTGCCGACTTTTGTGAAAAGCTGGAATACTTCAACGCCCAGACTCAGCAGACATCCTGAACAAACTGTCTTAAAAAAGCCTCGAAATCTGCTTGCCACTGCAATAAAAAAACCATATGGAACAAATATCAACACATTTCCACATAAATTAGTAAATACTGCAAAAAAGCCTAATTCTTTTCGATACTCCCAAAATCGTTTTATCTCTTTAAATAATTGAAAATTATACTGGTATTCCTCTGCGATACCAGTCCTTCCATACCAATCTGAGAAAAGCAAAAAATATATCAGAAATAAAACATACAATATAAATAAAACTTTTCCTAAAGCACGGATTCTTGTTGCCTTTCTTTTTTTCAAAATACTGCACCCTTACTTTATTATTTTTCGGAAAAAAGCGGATTATACAATCCGCTTCTCTCCACTCACCCATATAAAATCTTACTTAGAATATAATTCGTTTTCTATCTTTGAGCAATCTTGCTCCATTCACGATTGCCACAACTCCTGTTGCAATCCCTGTTACCAATACAACAATACCAAGAGCAACACTTCCTGCTCCTGTTGTTGTCATAGTCTTATATATTCTTTCCATGAAATCCTCCAAAAAAGTTATCCACATATATCCTTGAATATCAGAAATATATCAACAAAACATTGATTATTTTACACCATATTGTTCATAATATGCGTCAATCGCTGCTTTTATTGTATCATCAATCACAACTCTTCCATTTACTTCTTTATTGTATAAGCACTCGACAACTTCAGCCATATCTACAATTGCTGCTGTCTCAAATCCGTATAAGTCTTTAATTTCATCTAATGCACATTTTTCTCCACCTTTTCCAACTTCCATACGGTTCAAAGACACGATCAGTCCAACGATTGTAACATCAGCTGCACCTTTTACCTTTGGTACAGTCTCTTCCATAGACTTACCTGATGTTGTAACATCTTCGATCATAATAACACGGTCTCCGTCTTTTAGCTTGCTTCCCAGAAAGCTTCCCTTATCTGCACCGTGATCCTTTTCCTCTTTACGGTCAGAACAATAACGAACTTCTTTTCCGTATAATTCACTGTAAGCGATTGCTGTTACTACTCCAAGCGGAATTCCTTTATAAGCTGGTCCGAATAATACGTCAAAATCATCTCCATATTTGTCATGGATTGCTTTTGCATAATACTCTCCAAGTCTCTTTAACTGTGAACCTGTCACATATGCTCCTGCATTCATGAAAAATGGTGATTTTCTTCCGCTTTTTAATGTGAAATCGCCAAATTTTAATACATCACTTTCTACCATAAAATCAATAAATTCGCTCTTATATGCTTCCATTTTTATTTTCCTCCTCGTTTTATACATACGTTATTATATTTTTTATTTCTATCAGAATCACTACGCATCCTCGCGGAGCGTTTATCTCAGTCGGAGATTGGACTCCCACTGAGACAAATTTACTATTACTCGCCACTTTAAAAGGTGGGAGTCTTCTCGACTAAGATAAAATTCTCTTCGATTTTATCATATTTTCAGGTCATTTTCAATCGTGAACGACTTGATTTTTCGAATCTGCATATGAAGCTAGACTCTCATTCTTACAATTCTTACTTATGGTTTACCCTTGCTACCTAATATGTTATACTGATGTAGTATTTAAGAATTCATTTTAGGAGGAAATCAATCATGAGTAATGTTACAATTTCAGATTCTATTAAATATATCGGAGTAGATGATACAACTCTTGACTTATTTGAAAGTCAGTACATCATCCCAAATGGCGTTTCTTATAATTCTTATATCATCCTTGATGATAAAATTGCAGTTATGGATACTGTCGATGCAAGAAAAACAACAGAATGGTTTGAAAATCTCGATAGAGAGCTTGCTGGACGCACACCTGATTATCTTGTAGTTTCTCATCTGGAGCCTGACCACTCTTCTAATATTCAGTTGTTTGCCGAAAAATATCCAGCAACTAAACTGGTTCTCAGTGCCAAAGCTAAAGCTATGCTTCCTCAGTTCTTTGACATTGCAGAGCTGGACAATCGCTGTGTTGTTGTAAAAGAAGGTGAGACATTAGAACTAGGTGCTCACAAATTACAGTTCTTTATGGCACCAATGGTTCACTGGCCTGAAGTTATGGTAGGATATGAAGCTACTGAGAAAGTTCTCTTCTCTGCTGATGCATTTGGTAAATTTGGTGCTCTTTCAGCTGATGAAGACTGGACATGTGAGGCAAGAAGATATTACTTTAATATCGTTGGAAAATACGGAGCACCTGTTCAGACTTTACTTAAAAAAGCTGCAACACTTGATATCGAGACAATCTGTCCATTGCATGGACCAATTCTTAAAGAAGATCTCGGTTACTATCTGGATAAATATAATACATGGAGCAGTTACAAAGCTGAAGATGACGGAGTACTTGTAGCATGTGCTTCTATCCATGGCAATACAAAAAAAGCTGCTGAAAAGATGATTGAGATTTTAAAAGCAAAGGGTGCTAAAAAAGTTGCTTTTACTGATTTAACAAGAGATGATATGTCTGAAGCAATTGAAGATGCATTCCGTTATGACAAGCTGATTCTTGCTGCTTCATCTTATGATGCAGGTGTTTTTCCTCCTATGGAAGACTTCTTAAATCGCCTGTCACACAAAACATATCAGAACCGTAAGGTCGGAATCATTGAGAATGGTTCTTGGGCTCCATCTGCTGCCAAAACAATGAAAGGTATTGTTGAGACATTTAAAAATGTAGCTATCTGCGAGCAGACTGTTACAATTAAATCTACTATGAAAGATGCTGATGTTGAAGCTATTGAGAAACTGGCCGAGGAAATTCTTGGTTAAGTTGCTATTTAGTTCACGACAGCCCCAAGCAAGAAAAAGACTATGCATTCCTGCTCAGCTTCGTCGGGCAAGCCCGACTCCAATTCGCTGGATTGCATAGTCTTTTTCTTGCTTTGTGGTGTATCGTGGTTTAAATAGATTGAGCGATGATGGATTTACTTTTCTGGGTTTCGATGCATCTACATCCCACATTTTTGATAACGTGAGGATGCTTCTCATTGAAATTCTGCATCCTCAACTTGCCCTTTCTATAACTTGCGGATGCACCTCATCAAAATTTTGCATCTTCAATTCCCCAAAATCCATTACCTCAGATATCTCCCCCATATCCTTTGAGTTCTATTTACTTCAAACTTGAGCCAATATATTACTTACAAAAATTTGATATAAGAAATTCGAGCGAATATGGAGTGAGCGTTGGAGACACATAAGAGCGTAAATTTTTGCGTTAATGAATTTAAACGAACGTGTTTGAAGCTGCGTAGCAGCAAGTTTGAGTTCAAATTCATTTGCTTTTAGCAAAAATTTACGCTCTTATGTGTCTCCCGCTCATAGAATCTGAGCAAGAATTCTTATATCAATTTTTTATAAGGAACGTATTGCCATTTAATGAACTAAATAGCACCCTCTTTATCTCGTCAAATATTTTTCAAGCAACTTATAGGAATTCATAACTCCATCCATATGAGAGCGCTCATAATTATGCGAAGCATATACCCCCGGTCCGATAAGACCATGACGGATATCATATCCTCCTGCTAGAGCAGCCTCTACATCAGAACCATAATGTGGATAGACATCGATTGCATAATCCAGACCTTCTTCTTTTGCAATTTCTGACAAAGTAGTAACCAGATCATAGTTATAGGGACCACGCGAATCTTTTGCACAGATTGATACCATACGCTCTGTACATTCAAGGTCTGCACCAACACATCCCATATCTACAGAAATCATCTCTTCTGTGTCAGCCGGAATAAAGCTTCCGCCATGTCCTACTTCTTCATATACTGTAAAAAGCAATGAAACCTTGCGGTTTAATTTCCACCCCTCTTCTTTTATTGCACGTGCAATTCCAAGAAGTATTGCTACGGAAAGCTTATCATCCAGGAAACGGCTTTTAATATAACCACTTTCTGTAATAACTGTACGTGGATCCATTGCAATAATATCCCCAACCTGGATTCCAAGAGCTTTCACCCCTGCTTTATCATTTACATTTTCATCCAGAAGAATTTCCATGTTTTCTTCTTTTCTTTCGATATTTTCATCTGCAACATGTGCTGATGGTTCTGTATTTAAAACAACACCTGTGTACATTTTTCCATCACGTGTAAATACCATACAGTTTTCACCGTCTGCTGTATTCCACTGATGACCTCCGAGTGTAGTTGGACGGAGACGACCGTTCTCCTTGATTGAACGAACCATTGCTCCAAGTGTATCTAAGTGTGCTGTCAAAACCAGAGGACTTCCTTCGCCTCCAAGTACTACATTTATATTTCCTTTATTAGAAAGTTCCGGCTCATACCCCATCTTCTGAAACTGTTCGTAAAGATACTCTGTTGCTTTTTTTGTAAATCCAGTCGGACTGGCAATTGCCGTAAGTGATTTTAGCTGCTCCCCAATATATGCTAAATTTTTCTCTAATGACATAATCTTTTCTCCATTTCTTAATTAGTAAAAGATGCTGGGGACATCCCCAAACCATAATTTCTTTAAAAAGTATAACACACAATTTCCCGAATGATAATCGCTTTCTAAAATAATCCCTAAATTTTCATAGCAGTTCAGCTTTTCTCTCGAACTACTACAAATTTTTAAAAAATAAACCTGAATTATTCGTGGTTATACCGTGAATAATTCAGGCTTATTTTTGTGTTCTTCTTCGCTATTCACAGATCTTATCAATCCATGCAAATAACTCTTCTAAATCATAATCTCCGGCATGTGGCATTCCCCACGGATAGTCCAGTTCTACATCTACTCCATGATTCTCAAGACTGGCTGTCAGCATTGCTGAGATTGAGAGTGACGTATCTCTGTCGACAGCTCCATGACGGATGCGGAAATGTTCCGCTTTTACCGCCTTATCATCCCCAATGTAATTCATCGGATTCATCATCTTAATCTGTAATTCATCTGCCAATTCCCCGTTAACTGTACTGTGTTTTTTACTGAAATCTGTGAAATGACGGTATTTCATATCTGATGTTCCGAACAATTCATTTTCCGGTGTCCCCATAGATACATTATCAAATGCTGGGGTCGCTTTCATACGTGTACGGAATCTGATATATTTATCGAAATCTACATCTGTCACCACATCATTCTCGATTGTCATCCAGTCCAGTTCTGAAAGATCTGTTCCTTTATCATACTCTTTCTGCACACATTTCTTCACATATGAAAGCACATATTCTTTAAAACTTCCATTTCCATTTCCATCCAATTCAAGTGCTTTCCCATCCGTATCTTTTAACCCCAGTCCATTTACATAAGCAGAAAACATCTTCTTTAACGCTTCTGCCATCTTCTGCTGTTCCTCTGTCATTGTTCCTTCATCTACAATAAATGTCGGATTGCTTTCACCTTCCTGTGGCGGAATCTCGATTTTCTTTGAGAACTCATTCAATCCACAGAATTCCCACTCATATGCCATATCTGCGTGATCCAGATTGGTAATCGGACAATAGCAGGATGCTGCGAAGATTGCATCACTTTCTTTTGCCGCCCCAAGCTTTTCCAGATAAGATTCATAGTCTGGATGATTTCCCGTACTTCCAAGAAGAGAAGACATTGCCCCTCCTGCACTGGTTCCATTGGAAATAATCTTGTCTACATCTCCCGGAATATTTTCTGCATTGTGGCGCAGGAAACGAATAGCAGCTTTCAGATCACATAGTGCTGCCGGTGCACATCCCAGATATTTTCCAGCTTCATCTTTCATCTCTCTTCCACGTGCCCCAGCAGAAACTACAACATATCCGTGAAGCAATGCAAAAAATGTAGCATTGACTTTTCCGTGTATATTTTTTCCGGGACGTTCCTGTGGTCCCGGCATATAACCGCCAATAGTATTCGGCAAAAAAATTGGCGCATTGCCGAGATTATATCCGCCGACTTCTTTTCCTTCATAAAATACTTCCGGCACGAAAATACTGAGTCTTTCCATCTTCTCGTCAACAGGATTTGACACGTAGGGAATATTCTCGTATGCCCGGTAAACAAGTGTCTGCCCTTCCATTGTAACTGTCTCAACTGTATATTTTTCTTTGTCGAACACTAATTCTTTACACATTATTCTTCTCTCCTACTTACTTAATTTACGCTTTATGTCTTTGTTCCAACTCTTTTTTAATCTGTCCTTCGTATTTATCAATATTTAAAAGAATACTGACTACTAGAAGTAATGCTGCAAGGATTACGCCAAACCATACATATGCAAATATAATTGCTGAATTTGCCGATGCTGTCTGTACCTTTGCAGTTTCTACATATCCGCCGGCTGCGATTATCCAGCTTGCGATAGCTGCTCCGAGTCCTAATCCAACTTTCTGTCCGAAACTTACGCAGCTGTTTACAAGACCTTCGGAACGTACGTTAAAATACTTTCTGAATTGGTGATAAATAATTTTCCCGGTGCTGCCCGATGAATTTTTCCATCGATGTAATGTAATGCATGTCCTTCGAATGTATACACGATTTCTATCTCCTGATGCCAATGCTCCAGAACATCTTTGATATCGCCTCTGTCATCCTGTATGGTCCACCCTGTGAAGTTCCGAATCTGGAACGGAAGGCTGTGTGTGTATTCTACAATTTCATAATTGTTAAACATACTACTCCTTTAGACAACATTACTTTCCCACGATTTCCACTGCAATTATCCGCATAGTTTCCACAATTTCCGCAATCTGTTCTTTCGTGATTTCGTCCATGTGAATGCCTCCGGTACACACCACGACAGCATTCTTTCCTGCAGATACTTTCTCCGCAAGATAACGGCATACTTCCTCGTCCTTATGTCCCGTCACATTCAGTACCGATGCCGTACTGCTCATTTTGCCACTTCTGTCAAGAGACTGTCTTGGAACTGCAAGGACTGTACAGCCTATATGCGGACGCTCCCCACCACTTAACAAAATGTGATAATCTTCACCAAGTCTGCTGATTTCTGCATAGATATTGGTAAATGTAAGTTCTTTTTTTATTTTCCAGGAATTATCCATGCTACGACACTCCTTTTATTTTTCTACACACCCATTCCATCTCCTAAAATCTTTTCCTTCTATTCCAAACCTGTCCAGAATTTTTCCAACAATATGTCGAGTACAGTCCTCAAGGCTCTGTGGATGGTTATAATAAGTCAACATCGGAGGCAGAATCTCTACTCCCATCTGGCTGAGTTCATACATGTTTCTGAGATGAATGGTATTCAATGGGCACTCTCTTGCAACCAGCACTAATTTTCTCCGCTCCTTCAGTGTGACATCTGCAGCGCGTAAAAGCAGATTATCCGTATAGCCAGAACAGATTCCTGCTACGGTCTTCATACTGCATGGAACCACTACCATCCCCTCTGTATGAAATGTGCCACTGGCAATACTTGCTCCAATATCTTTATTATCATGTATCACATCTGCAAGACCACAGATTTCCTCCAAAGACATTTCTGACTCCTGCGCCGCAGTAATTTCTCCGCCTCTGGTGCATACCAGATGTGTTTCTATATCTTCTACGCAGCGAAGCTGACGAAGCAGCTCCACTGCCAGAGGAATCCCGCTTCCTCCACTGATTCCTACAACAAGTCTTCTCATCAGTGCACCAGTCCTGCAAGCGCATTTACCGCCGGTGTTACATAATCATTCCAGAAAACAGCAATCGGGAAGATCAGAACCATGGCCGGAATCATATCCGCTACCGGAAACATCTTGATCTTACACATACGGAATCCGGTTGCCAACATGATGAATCCACCACAAGCTTTAAAATCGTTGATGATATAGCTATTTGTTCCCAGCTCCAATCCGTTATAAATCGGAGCTCCCAGCAAAAACAGAATCAAAAAAATAATAAACTGTGGAACCGCTACTGCCGCCGTCACCATACTCAGGGTGCACGCGAACACTACAGCGGTGAAAAGATCCAGGATTGCTTTTGCCATCAGTACACTATGATCACCGGACATTCCTGCAATAATGGATCCATAGATACCAGTTCCGCTGGCACAAAACAGAGTAATACATGTTACTAACGTCGCTTCAAATTCCTTCTGTGGCACATCCGAAGAAGTTTTTACACATTTGCTCATAACCTTCTGCATAGCCAGACCACCTTTGTTAATCAGCTGCCCAAAATGAACTGCCAGACCAAGTCCGGTTCCCAGAATGATGGCAAACACCACTGCTGGCATATGTTCCATCAAAATGATCGTGCTGACTCCCATACACATGGAACAGCAACCCAGAATCAAATTCATATTATCTACAAAATCTTTTTTTAGTGCCTTACCCACAACAGCACCTACAATACCACCGATAATCACGGCAACAGCATCAATAATCACACCTACCGGCATTTCTCTCTTCCTCCTCTTTCGTCATTAAAAATCAAGTTCCTTTGCCCATTTTTCTTTATCAATCTCAAGGAACTGACTTCTGACAAAATTTTCTTTCTGATCAAATGGAACAGTACAATCAAAGATTGCTTTGCAGGCAATTCCATGAACCCTGATAGACGGATCCAGCGCATTATCATTGGACGGATCCAGCACATGACAATGGCAGCCTGGAATCGGGATCATATCTACGTCTGCCTGGAATCTTGTAGTCATCGCCCACATCACATCGCTCATATCAAAGATATCCACATCTTCATCCACCAGAAATACATGCTTTAACTCTGAAAATGCAGAGAATGCCAACATGGCAGCATTTCTTTGACGTCCCTCATCATTTTTTGAACTTTTCTTAAACTGAAGAATTGCCACAAATTTCCCACCACCACATGGTGCAGCATGTACATTCAGCAGTCGTCCCGGCATAGCACGCTCTACCATCGATATAATGGAAGCTTCTGTAGGAATTCCGGCCATGGATACATGTTCATGGGACGGTCCGATACAAGACTGCATGATTGGATTCTTTCTATGTGTCACTGCAGTGATCTTGATGACCGGAAGTGATGGTTTTGCCTCCCCTGTGTATCCTGGAAATTCCGGCATTGCCTTCCCTGTATTAGAATTAATATCTTCACGAATTGTCTTATCATGGCAGAGATATCCTTCCAGGACATATTCTGCATTTGCAATACATTTTTCCGGAATGGTTACACAATTAGCCAGTTCTACCGGTTCTCCACGCAATGCACCCGCAATCTGCAGTTCATTATATCCCAGCGGAGTAGTTGGTGCCTCAAATCCGGCACACATATATACAGCAGGATCCAGACCGATAGAGATAGAAATCGGCATATCTTTTTCTAAGGCACAGTATTTTTCAAAAAATGCACCCAGATGCCGAGAACCCGGAGTAATCCACATACCCAGTTCATCTTTTGATTCGATACACAACCGATGAATAGTTACGTCACTTGTTCCATTTTCCGGATCGGTTCCCATACACAGCCCCATTGTAATATATGGACCGGCATCTTCCGGTGTATTAGTCGGTGCCGGAACGAGGGTACGAAGATCAAAGTCCGGATCTGTTGCATAATGAATCACTTCCTGACAGTCAATATGCTTTCCCTCCGGAATCATTATCGGCGGGATTGTTTCTTTCAGTTTTTCACCCATATATTTCCCTAGAAACTCTTGATCTGTATCAAGCAATAATCCCACTCTTTTTCGGCTGGAGAGCATACCGATGGATACTCTCGCATCTGGAAATCCTTTTACCTTATTAAATAACATAGCCGGTCCTTCCTTTGTTGGACGTGCAACAGTTCCACCGGCTCCTATGTGCCTGTATACTCCAGAAACCTCCGCATTTGGATCAACTTCTGTATCTGATGTCAGCATCTGTCCCGGAATTGTTTCCAGAAATTCAATTGCTGAACGAAGATCATGTACTTTTGTCATTTTTCCTTTACTCCTTCCTTATTCCTATAAAAATTTTATTTTCTGTATTTGTTTTTCTCAGTAACACGTTGTTCTATCGAATATTCCCAAGAATCCTGTGCTCTCAGCAGATTACAGTTTATCATCTGCTTCTCTTGACAGACAATTCGATTTTTACTAGAATTAAGTCGATTTTGGAATTAATGAAAGGAATCCTCAGCATGGATATTACGAATTTAAAAGAATTTCTGACGTTGGCAGAAACACAGAACTTCTGGGAAGCTTCCGAGCTTTTGTTTATGAACGAGTCTACCCTCAGCAAACATATAAGAAAACTGGAATCAGAACTAGGTGTCTCCCTCTTTCATCGAAGCACCAGAAAAGTTTCTCTGACACCATATGGAGAGTGTCTGCTCCCATATGCCCGTACAATTCTGAAAAATGAGCAGCTTTTTCAGGAAGAACTGGATAAGAAAATCCAGACTGAGTCACAGACACTTCTTCTTGGCGTGATTCCTTCCATGGTACAGTACCGTATCACCGATATGCTTGTAGATTTTCGAAAAAAACATCCACAGAAAATCATTCAGATTCTAGAAGGTGATACAAACGACCTGTCTGAAGCATTACTCCATCAGAAGTGTTCCCTTGCTTTCCTTCGAGACAGCTCCTTTCATCCGATTGATCCAGAACTTTTTGAAAAAATCCCCTATACCAGAGATCAGCTCTGTATCCTGCTGCCATCCGGTCATCCAAAGGCTTCTCAAAAAAGTATCCGCCTGGAAGAACTAGCCTCTGATGATTTTGTTGTGTTAAATCATGGCACTTTACTGCACCAGCTGTTCACATCTCTTTGTCACGCTTCTGGCTTTGAGCCACGCATCGCAATCGAGTGTAAACGTCTGGATTCCATCTTTGACCTTGTAGCACAGAATATGGGCGTTTCCTTGCTGACAGACCGACATTTTTATACATCATTTTCCTCAGATTTGCAAAGCGGTCTCACCTTAGTACCACTCTCCCCGGAAATATATAGCCGTACCTATCTTTGCTATCTGAAACATGCACAGCTGAATCCTACTGCCCTGGAAATGATCAAGTATTTTCAGGAGATTATTTCCTGAATTGTTAATTGTATTGCCTAGAACAAAATATATGCCCCGGCACATTCTGACGCCTGCGACATCTTCATTGTACGTCGTAGTGTGCATCCTGCCGGCGACTTTTTATTACATAGGAAATGCAATTTCCTATGTAATAAAAAAATCGGGAAATACTCCCGATTTTCAAAGATTTTTTGCGTGCTTTTACAAATATTTAATTTTTATGCATTGCTAACATGCAATTGTTTTAATAGCCTCTACCAGCGTTTTTACATCATTTTCTGTCGTACTCCAGCTTGTGCAGAAACGCACACACACATGATTTTCATCTACATCATGACTGAACTCAAACACAAATTTTTCAGCCAGCTTCTCAGCCTGTTCTTTTGTTAATATCACAAACTGCTGATTTGTACCACTCTCAATATAAAAAGACATTCCAGCCTTTTCAAAAGCCGCTTTCATCATCATTGCAAATTCATTTGCCTTCTTTGTAATTTCAAAATATAAACCATCTTTAAACAATTCATAAAACTGAAGACCTAAAAGCCAGCCTTTTGCTAAAACTCCACCGCTTTGCTTCATATATGTCTTAAAGTGATCTCTTAACTTAGGATTTATAATTACAAGTGCCTCTCCTAGCAAAGCACCACATTTTGTTCCTCCTATGTAAAACAAATCTGCCACCTCTGCCAGATTGGCAAGTGTCACATCACATTCATCAGAAGTAAGCCAATATCCCATTCTTGCTCCGTCAACATACATATACATTCCATATTTATCGCATACTTTACGAATTTCCATCAATTCTTCTTTCTTATATGTAGTTCCAAACTCTGACGGGGATGAAAGAAATACCATCTTCGGCTGAGTCAAATATTCAGCCTCCCCATGCTCATAGTATTTTGCCGCTTCATCTGCGATTGATTTTGCTGTTAATTTTCCATTTTCAGCCGGAACAATAAGCACTTTGTGTCCTGTATGCTCAATCGAACCTGCCTCATGGTTATTTATATGTCCGCAATCCGCACTGATCACACTCTGATACGGACGAAGTGCTGCTGTAATAACAGTATAATTCACCTGTGTTCCACCAATCATGAAGTAAATTTCATTGTCTGCTTCTCCAAGATATTTACGGATTTCTTTTCTTGCCGCTTCACACCATTCATCCTCACCATAACCGGCATAGGAAGTCTCATTCGTCTGCTGAAGTGCTGATAAAATTGCTGGATGCGCTCCCTGATTGTAGTCGTTATTGAATCGTATCATTTGATTTTTACTCCTTTTAATTGTAATTTTTCTTTTAATTTCACATCTCAATATATCTACTATACGCATTCTGCAAATGGTTTGTCAAATTTTATATTTCTTCTTTACACTCCTTTTCATTCATGGTATAGTAAATGCACATCTTCAGAGAATTTCTTTTCTCTGGATATTTCTAAGCCAATAGGCTCTCATCTCGGGTTTCAATTTTCGAAACATAATCCGATTTGAAAAACTAATGTTATAATGACATCTTAACCATTGCCAGTCACACGAAGCACAAAAAGTAATCTTGCTAAAATTTCAAATTATTTTTATTGTCTCTTTGTCATTGCATTAGTTAATTGAAAACTCTATAATGAAAGGAGACTTAAATGAAAGGAAGTACGAAAGATATCATCCAATGGCACCCTGCATTTCATGCATCTATTCAAATTGAATTTAAAGATGAAGCCGAAAAACTGACTTTTGATTCCGAACATCTACTGTCAAAAAAGCCAATGCAAATGGATGAGCTAATTATTAAAGTAACAGGAAACGAAGTTATCCATAAGAATATTGGAAGGATTTTCAGGCGCTATAACATTGTTGAATACAAAAGTCCGGATGATTATTTGACTATCAATGATTTTTACAAAGTATATGGTTATTGCTGCTTTTACCAATCTGATACAGAAGAAGTGTACAAAATTCCGCCTGAGGAATTAACAATCACATTTATTTGCAACCATTATCCCAGAAAGATGATTCAACATTTAAAAGACTTTCGTAAATTAGATACAGTTCGCATAGGACCCGGCATCTACTATATAACAGGTGATCCATTTCCCATTCAATTGTTAGTAACCAAAGAATTAAATCCAAATGAAAACCGCTGGCTCCAAAGTTTACGTAATGATGTAAGCAAACCTGAAGAAATCACAACGCTTTTAAAAGAATATGAAAAGAATAAAGCTTCAAAATTATATCAAGCTGCAATGAATGTAATAACAAGAGCTAATTGGAATGCAGTAAAGGAGGTAAAGGAAAGTATGTGCGAAGCATTAAGAGAATTAATGGCAGATGAATTTAAAGAACAGGAAGAACGAGTAACTAAGCAAGTGACTGAACAAGTGACTGAACAAGTGACTGAACAAGTGACCGAGCAAATTACAACACAGATTATTAAAAATTTATATGATACTATCAAGGATGTCGAAAAAATTGCCTCTCTTTTGAAGATGCCAGTTGAGCAGGTGGAGCAGGCGATTAAGAAGTAAGTTGCTATTTACTTCACGACAGCCCCCAAAAATATCCTTTGCGTTCTATTTACTTCACAACTTGAGCCAATACATTACTTACAAAAAAATTGATATAAGAAATTCGTGCGAATATGGAGTGAGCGGGTGACACATAAGAGCGTAAATTTTTGTGTTAATGAATTTGAACGAACGTGTTCGAAGCTGCGTAGCAGCAAGTTTGAGTTCAAATTCATTTGCTTTTAGCAAAAATTTACGCTCTTATGTGTCACCCGCTCATGGAATCTGAGCAAGAATTCTTATATCAATTTTTTGCAAGGAACGTATTGTCACCCAGTGAACTAAATAGAAACTCCAGCCAACTCCTTCGCTTCTCTTGTAAGCTCCCTGATTTTCTCAAAGTCACCTGACTTTACAAATTCTCCTTTTACCATCCAACTTCCTCCACAGCAGAGTATCTTATCAAATGCAAGATATTCTTTTATATTATTTGGATTGATTCCACCTGTCGGCATAAATTTTAACTGATGATATGGAGCCGCCATTGCTTTGATCATAGCAAGTCCTCCGGCTTGTTCTGCCGGGAAGAATTTCACAACTTTTAAACCTCGTTTTACTGCCTGTGCAACTTCTGACGGAGTTACACATCCCGGAAGGATAGGGATGTTTTTCGCAAGACAGTAATCTACAACTTCTGGATCAAAGCCCGGACTTACAATAAATTTTGCACCGGCTGCTACTGCTTCATCTACCTGTTCTGTTGTCAATACTGTACCGGCTCCGACTAACATTTCCGGATAAGCCTGTGTCATTACTTTAATGGACTCTGCTGCCGCTTCTGTACGGAATGTAACTTCAGCACAAGGAAGTCCGCCTTCTACCAGTGCTTTTGCAAGTGGAGCTGCATCTTTTGCTTCATCCAAAACAACTACCGGCACAACACCCAATTTATGAAACTGCTCATATAACTCTTTCATTTCTTAATTTTCCTTTCTCGCATTATCTTTTAATATCGAAATTCATTTGCATCACATGTTTAATTAATGAAACATCATCTGTAATATTACCATCACCATGAATTGTATGTTTTACAGCACTTGCTGCGACACCAAAATTCGCTGTATCTTCCGGCGAATATCCATTCATAAGTGCATATATGACCCCACTTACAAAGGCGTCCCCACCGCCGACACGATCTAGAATCTGAAAACGCAACTGATTGCTTTCGTAAGTCTTTCCATCTAACCACAAATATGCTTTCAGACTATTTTCGCTGCAACTATGTGCATATCTTACATGTCTTGCAATACATTTTAAATTTGGATACTGCTGACAGAATTTCTGAAATACCTCATCTTGTTCTGCCAGATTCGGCTGCAAAGATAATCCATCTTTCGCATCTCCCAGCTCATGGTTATTCACATCTTTCCATAAATGATATGGCTCAATCCCAAACAAAACATCTATATATGGAAGACACTTCGTACAAAATGCTCTTGCCTCTTCCCAACTCCAAAGTGTACTTCGGAAGTTTCCATCAAAACTGACTACCATATCTTTTTCTTTTGCAATTTCCATGCATTTTAAAATGATGCCCTGACATTTTTCTCCAAGTGCAGGCGTAATCCCACTCAAATGCAGCCAAGTATAACCATCTAATAATTTTTCAAAATCAATTTTTCCAAAATCATACTCTGTGATTGCACTATTTTTTCTGTCATAAATAACTTTACTTGGGCGAATTCCATATCCGGTTTCTAAATAATATGTTCCCAGTCGATGCGTCGGTGTTTCTTCTGCTGTTGAATATATCACAGATTCACAATTTACATCATACATTTTCAACATTTGAATTGCACTTTTACCCAGACTGTTGTCCGGAACGATTGTAAAGAAAGATGCATCAGCGCCTAAATTTGCGAGGGATAATGCAACATTTGCCTCACTTCCTCCGTATATGACATCAAATCTGCTTGCCTGTCTTATTTCCTCATAATCAGGGGGAGTCAATCTAAGTAAGATTTCCCCCATCGTAATAAATCGATGTTTTTTTATTTTTCTCATAGACTCCACCTATTTCATTCGTTTCCTTTCTTTTATCCACAAAGGTACCTTCCTTAGAAACAATTCTTATTTAAAAATCAAGGTATGCACCTTTCATAGGGCTTGTTGCATGCTGGCTAAACATTCTTAAAACGCCTGTTTTATATTTCAATTCTTTCGGTTTCCAGTTCTTGCGACGTTCTTTCAGAATCTCATTGATTTCTTCCATCGTCTTTCTTTCCCCTGCGACTCCGATAATATTGAGTTTTCTCTCCATCACATCAATCTCAATCAAATCACCTTCTTCAACAAGTGCAATCGGACCGCCTTCAACCGCTTCCGGACTACAATGTCCGATTACCGGTCCTGTAGAAGCACCTGAAAATCTACCATCTGTGATTAATGCAATGCTTCTTCCAAGCTCTGCATCACTGCTGATTGCTTCTGATGTATAGAACATTTCCGGCATTCCGCTTCCTTTTGGTCCTTCATATCGGATAAATACAGCGTCTCCTTTTTGCACTTTGTGTTTTAATACTGCATCCAGACATTCTTCTTCGCTATCAAACGGTCTTGCTCTAAGCACGGATTTGAACATTTCTTTAGGGCATGCTGTATGTTTGATTACAGCGCCTTCCGGTGCAAGGTTTCCTCGAAGAACAGCGATACTTCCATCTGTTCCGATTGCTTTATCATACGGACGGATAATATCCTCCTTCGTTACATTTACATTATAACGTTTGTTAAATTTCTGCAACCATTTATCACATTTTTCGTAAAAGCCATTCTTCTTTAATTCCTCAAGGTTTTCTCCAAGTGTTTTGCCTGTTACAGTCATAGCGTCCAAATGCAGATGTTCTTTGATTTCTTCCATGATTGCAGGCACACCACCGGCATAATAGAAGCATTCTGCCGGCCATTTTCCTGCCGGACGGATATCTAACAGATATCTTGCATTTCTATGTAATCTGTCAAATGTATCTCCTGTGATTTCAATTCCAAATTCATGTGCGATTGCCGGAATATGCAATAAACAGTTTGTACTTCCTGAAATTGCTGCGTGAACCAGAATTGCATTTTCAAAACTATCCATCGTCACGATATCAGATGGAAGCATATGTTCCATTGTTGCCAGTCGCACTGCCTGACGTCCTGCCTCTCTTGCAAATGCAAGCAGATCCGGACTGGTTGCAGGCATCAATGCGCTTCCCGGTAAGGCCAGACCAAGTGCCTCAGCCATAATCTGCATTGTAGATGCAGTTCCGATAAATGAACATGCACCGCAACTTGGACATGCATTGCATTTTGCCCAATCCAGTTTTTCCTGATCAATTTCTCCACGTTCATATTTTGCGCTGTACATTCCAAGCTGCTCTAATGTAAGCATCTCTGGTCCTGCATTCATTGTTCCTCCCAAAACAACAACAGACGGAATGTTCACACGTGCAAGGCCTATCAGATTTCCCGGTACTCCTTTATCACAGCTCGAAAGATATACACCTGCATCAAATGGTGTTGCATTTGCATGGATCTCGATCATATTTGCAATCATCTCTCGGCTTGCCAGACTATAATTGATTCCATCAGTTCCCTGACTTTCTCCATCGCAAATATCTGTACAGAAATATCTTGCTCCAAACCCACCTTCTTCAGCAACACCTGCTCTTACTTCTTCTACTAAAATATTTAAATGACCACTTCCGGGATGGCTGTCTCCATATGTGCTTTCTACCATTACCTGTACTTTATCCAAATCCTCTTTTTTCCAACCTGTACCAATACGAAGGGGATCTAACTCTGGTGCTAATTTACGCATTTCCTGACTCTTTAATTCCATGATATATTCTCCTATCCTGGGTATTTCTGTTCTGCTACCCATTTTCCCTATTATCAACTGTTACAATTTTTCGACAAGGTTCCTATGAAACAATAAACCATACAATTGTAGCTCCTACGATTCCAACTAATCCAACAATTGTTTCCATTACTGTCCAAGTTTTTAAATTTGTTTTTTCATCTACCTCAAATAATGACTTTGAAAGCCAGAATCCAGAATCGTTTACATGACTGAACGCTGTTCCGCCTGCTGCGATAGCGATTGTAAGTGTAGCAAGCTGAAGCTGTGTTAAATTTGCTACCATAGGCATAGATGCGATAATTCCTGCTGCCATCGTCATTGAAACTGTTGCTGAACCGACAGAAATTCTTACAACCGCTGCTACAAGGAATGCTACCAGCACCATTGGTAATGGCAAAGAACCTACGAAATTTCCAAATACTTCTCCTATACCGGAATTTTGAAGAATAAATCTTAACATTCCGCCACCTGAAATTAACAAAATGATATTTCCGCAAGAATGTAATGAATTTGTCATTACTGTTGTAATTTCTGTGATTCCGAATCCTCCAGGTAATCCTAAAAACAGCATTGCACAAATAGTAGATAAGAGTAATGCGATTACCGGTGTTCCTAAGAACTCAAGTACAGGCTGTACCGGTTTCATAAATGGAATCACAGATGATAATGTATTTAAAATGATCAAAAACAGTGGTAACAAAATAATGCTGACAATCAAGAAGAAGTTTGGTCTTTTTCCATTTTCCTTCTCATGTGCTTCTTTTTCGTTTTCAAGATAAGATGTCGGTACTTCGCAGTGGAATTTATTTCCGGCAAATTTACCAAAGACTGGTCCTGCTAAGATCATTGCAGGAATTCCAATAATGATTCCAAGCATGATTACATAACTAAGTTCTACATTTAACATTTCCGCTACAAGAACAGGTCCCGGTGTCGGTGGTACAAATGCATGTCCGATTGCCAGACCTGCCAATAATGGAATTGAGTAACAGAACACCGATTTTTTTGTTTTTCTTGCAATTCCAAATGCAACGGGGATTAAAATCAATAATCCTGATTCAAAAAACACTGGCATTCCTACAATTAAACCTGTGATTCCAAGTGCCCATGGTGCTTTTTTCTCACCAAATACTTTAAGCAAGGTATCTGCAATGACCTCTACACCTCCTGACACCTGTAAAATAGCTCCAAACATAGACCCTAAACCAATCAAAATAGCTATTGTCTGAAGTGTTGTCCCCACGCCCTCAGCAATCGTATCTGTTATCATGTCAAATGGCATTCCAACCGCCAGTCCAATAATCAATGCTGATGACATAATTGCTATAAATGGTTGAATCTTCACTTTAATAATTAAAAACAATAATACTGCAAATCCAAGCAACGCTCCTATGATCAAGCGTTCCGGTGATGCTACAAATTCGCTCATTTCATTTTCCTCCTCAAATTTTCATCAATCAATTTCTTTTGTAAATATCCTTTTCAGCTTTTCAAATCTGACGTCTTATCTGAACTTGCCTTCATTATAACAAGCCTTGTTTTTCTTTCAATACATGTGATGTATATACTTTATTTTTCACAAAAAGCGCAAAAAAATAATGCTGTTCACAATAATAACAGCACTATTTTTGTATATTTTCACTATTAATCTTTATAATACGTTTTTCTTTCATTTTAAACATCAGATGTATTTCTGTTTCGTTCTTCTAACAATTCTATAATCACCTGTCTGTTATAAGTAAGATGCATGATCATTGCACATCTTGCTCCTACCGCATCTCTTGTACGCAATGCTTTCACAATTGCCCTGTGTGTTGTGAGTGTTTCATTTTTCAAACTACGATATGTGATGTTTGCAAATGTCACTACTGCTGTATTTATAACCGGCAATAATCGTTCTACTACTACATTTCCACTTAACTTGGCAAGAAAACAATGAAATTCAATATCTTTATAGATATGATCCACACCCTGGTTATAAAGTTTTTCTATCTCGTCACAGAGTTGTTCTGCCTTATCAATCTGCTCCTCTGTCGCTCTTTTGCATGCCCATGTCACAACCTCTGGTTCAATCATCAATCGAACCTCAAACAAATCCAAAGCAAGCTGATATTTATCTCGGATTCTTCCTAATCCCAGCACATCATTTTCCATATAACTGGTACTAATCACATAAGTTCCGTCTCCTCGTCGAACTTCCAAAACCCCTCTTGACACCAGACCTTTCACAGCTTCTCTGATCGTGCTTCGCCCAACATCAAACAACTCTGTAAGTGCATACTCATTCGGAATCTTCTCACCGATTTGAATTGGACGATCCAAGATATATTTCATCAGTCTGTCTTCTGTTTTTTGACCAAGTGTTTTTTTCTCTAATGCTTCATTTTGACGCATATCCTTCTACCTCACACGAAAACCAGATTCTTTTTCCAATGGAATCTCTTTCGCATCCATCCATTCGATTTCAATATAGCGCCCATGATTTAATCCGACCAGCAATTTATTGATAAGATTTTCTCGTCCCTGTACTTCCATTGTAACAGTTCCGTCCCATTCATTCTGTACCCATCCGACTAAGCCAAGAGACTGGGCCATATACTTTGCAGTATATCTAAATCCAACACCTTGTACCCGACCTTGAAATACAATATGTTTTCTTACTTCACCCATAATATCACTGCTCCTTCCTGATGTGTCTGTCTCAATTGAATTACTCTAAGAACGTCTTAAGCTCATCCATAAATGTATTAACATCTTTAAACTGACGATACACAGATGCGAATCTTACGTATGCAACCGGATCGAGATCTTTTAATTTTTCCATTACGATCTCGCCAATCTCCTGACTTGGTATCTCTTTTTCTTCTCGCTTGAAGATTGCCAGCTCGATTGCATCTACCGTCTCTTTAATTCGTTCTGCCGGCACCGGACGTTTATAGCATGCATGAAGTATACCATTTTCAATTTTCGTACGATTATACTGTTCACGGTTATTGTCTTTCTTGATTACAATTAATGGGATCGTCTCTACTTTCTCATAAGTCGTAAATCTTTTTCCACAGACATCGCAGGCTCTCCTTCTTCGAATTGCATTATTTTCTTCTGCCGGTCTGGAATCTATTACCTTTGTATCCGGATGACCACAATATGGACATTTCATCTCTTTACTCCGCCTTCCTGTTATTTCTTTTTTCTATTTTTTATAATGTAAATTCTTATAACGAAAGTCTAACATAAGTCATAGGATTTTACTATATTTTTCAATCATGAACGCGCAAAATTCTCTCTTTTAGATTTACGGCAATTTATTTCCTGCTGCCATGTACAATGCATACCACTCTTCTCTTGTAAGACGTATCTCTGAAGCTTTACTGATCTGTGCAATCCTGTCTTTGTTTGTAGTCCCGACAATTGTCTGGATTCCTGCCGGATGACGCAATATCCATGCAACAGCGATTGCACTGTTTGTCACATTATACTTCTCTGCAAGATTATCAATTACCTTGTTTAATTCTGCAAATTTTTCATTTCCTAAAAAGATTCCTTCAAACATACCATATTGGAACGGAGACCAGGCCTGAATCGTAATATCTTTTAAACGGCAATATTCTAAAACGCCTCCATCACGATTGATTCCACTGTCATTATACATATTTGCATTGATTCCGGAATTGATCATCGGACAGTGTGCGATACTAAGCTGCAACTGGTTAATAAGTAATGGCTCATCACAATATTTACTAAGAAGCTCCATCTGCATTGGTGTCTGATTGCTCACTCCGAAATGACGTACTTTTCCACTTTCTTTTAATATACGAAATGCATCTGCAACTTCTTCTGGTTCCATCAAAGCATCCGGACGATGTAATAATAAGATATCAAGATACTCCGTATTTAAACGTTTTAAAATGCCATCTACGGAATTTAAAATATGTTCTTTCGAAAAATCAAATGCTATTCCCGGTCGGATAGAACATTTTGACTGAAGGATTATTTTTTCTCTCAACGATGGTGTCAGTACCTGTCCAAATAATTCTTCACATCTTCCTTTCCCATAAATATCTGCATGGTCAAAAAAGTTGATTCCATTTTCCAATGCGGTATCTACCCAGCTTTTCACTGCATCTGCATTTTCTAATTCTACAATTCGCATACATCCCATGCCTATTTCAGGAATGCTTAAGTTTGTGTTGTTCAAAGTTATTGTTTTCATGTTAATTCCTCCTAGTATTTGAATAATTAATGGCATAAATGACATGCTTCGCATGCTGATGGTGTTGCAGCACAACCACCCAAAGCCGTTTCCCTTAGTTCTGCCGGGAGCCGTTTTCCAACCTTATACATTGCCTCAAGCATCTCATCGAAAGGAATGAGCTGTGGTACACCTGCAAGGGTCATTTCTGTAGCAATAAGTGCATTGGCAACCCCTGCTGCATTACGGTTCTGGCACGGATATTCTACAAGTCCTCCGACAGGATCACAGACCAGACCTAACATATTCATAAGAACAGTAGATGCCGCGTCCAGACATTGTTTTGGCGTCCCGTCCATTAGTTCAACTGCTGCTGAAGCAGCCATAGCTGATGCGATCCCGACCTCTGCCTGACAGCCGCCGACAGCACCTGCAACCGTTGCATTTCGCATGGCAAGATAACCGACGGCACCTGCATTAAACAAAACCTGACGAATTGCTTCGTCTGATATTTCATATACTTTTTGAAATGCCAGAAGAAGTCCCGGAACAATACCTGCGGACCCTGCTGTAGGGGATGCAACGATCAAGCCCATAGACGCATTTGTCTCCAATGTTGCCATAGCATAGATCATCGCTTTTTCCAATAGTTCTCCACATAAGCCATTCCCGCTTGCAAAGTGTTCCGAGAGTTTTTTTGATTCTCCTCCGATAAGACCTCCCATTGATCTGATTGGATGTTGTATAGGAGAAAATGCTGCCTCCTTCATAATCTCAAGGACACGATCCATTTTTTTATCTGTTTCCGCAGCATCACGTTCTCCAACCCGAATTTCCCTTTGACGCATAATTTCGGAGATTGGTAAATTTTGTTCTTCGCATAATCTAAGAAGCTCTTTTGCATTTTTAAAGTCCATATTTTTATTCTCCTTGATTTGTATTACATCTGTACAACCATAACATCTTGTACATGTTTATTCTGCCGGATTGTATCTGCAATATCTTCCGGAAGTATACCGTCTGATTCCACAATCGTGTATGCGGTATGACCTTTAGACTCACGGAAAAGTCTCATAAAAGCAATATTCACCTGTCTGTCACTGAGACATTTTGTAATATAAGCAACTACTCCCGGAACATCTTTCTGGATAACAATAGCTGCACTATACTCACCCGTGAAATCTACATCAACTTGATTAATTTGGGAAATACGGACTTTCCCGCCACCGAGTGATTCGCCTCGGATTGTCATTTGCTGACCTGCCTGATTCAACATAATGATATCCACTGTATTTGGGTAAATATCGGTTTCTTCTTCGTTAGGTGTAAATATATATTCCAATCCTTTTTCTGTTGCTATTTCAAACGAATTGCGGATACGCATATCATCGGTAGAAAATCCCATAATTCCTCCGAGAAGTGCACGATCCGTACCATGTCCTTGATAAGTTTTTGCAAATGATCCATAAAGGATAAATTCAATACGCTTTAAGGGACCTGTTATCATTTTTTGAGCAAGAAATGCAATACGTGCAGCACCTGCTGTATGTGAACTGGACGGTCCAATCATATTTGGCCCCATAACATCAAACACGCTGATAAAAGACATCGTTATGCCTCCTGTAAAATTTTTATTTATAAAAAATTTTACCATAAATATGATTTAAAACAAGGTCGTTCTGATAAGTTAAAAATAAAATATTAGAATGTAAATGAGAAAAATTATCAAAAATCAGTTCACTTTTTAAAAAAAGGTGATATAATTGAGAAAAAATTAACAACAACTATCTAAAATAAAAGGATGAACATAAGATATGACATTAAAAGAACTTGAAATTGGTAAGAGCGCAGTCATCAAAAATGTCGGCAGCGAAGGTGCTCTTCGCCAGCATTTCCTCGATATGGGAATGATTCCGGGAGCCGAAGTAACCGTAGTAAAGCTGGCTCCGATGGGAGACCCGATGGAACTTCAGATTCATGGCTATGAGCTGACACTTCGACTTGTAGAGGCAGCTCAAATAGAGATTGAAGAAATCAAAGAAAGAAGTCAGAAGCATAAGCGAATCGAAAGTGTTAAAGATTCAGCACATCCCGGACTTGGCGAAGAAGGAAAGTACCATTCCAAAGAAGATGAAAATCCATTGCCCGACGGCACAATGCTAACTTATGCATTAGTTGGGAATCAGAATTGTGGAAAAACAACATTGTTTAATCAACTGACAGGCTCTAACCAGCATGTAGGAAACTTCCCAGGGGTAACAGTAGATCGAAAGTCCGGTTCAATAAAAGGATATCCAAATACAGAAGTTACTGATTTGCCTGGAATTTATTCCATGTCACCATACAGCAGCGAAGAAATTGTTTCTCGTAATTTTGTATTGGACGAAAAACCGAAGGCAATTATTAATATTTTGGATGCCACAAATATTGAACGAAATTTATATCTAACAATGCAGTTGCTTGAAATGGACATTCCTATGGTTGTCGCATTAAATATGATGGATGAAGTAATCGGAAATCAAGGTGCGATTGATGTCAATGGCATGGAAGCCTTATTAGGTGTCCCTGTAGTTCCTATTTCAGCCGCTAAAAATGAAGGTGTAAATGAGCTGATAAAGCATGCGATTCATATTGCAAAATATCAGGAGCATCCTCTCAGGCAAGATTTCTGTGATAAGACAGACCACGATGGTTCTGTACATCGATGTATTCATGCAGTCATTCATTTGATTGAAGATCATGCCGAAGCCGCAAATATTCCTGTACGTTTTGCGGCAACAAAAGCAATTGAGGGCGATCCACTGATTTTGGAAAAGTTAAAATTAGACCAAAATGAAACAGAAATGTTAGAACATATCGTTCAACAAATGGAAACCGAACGTGAAGTAGACAGAAGTGCAGCGATTGCGGATATGCGATTTGACTTTATTGAGCGTTTATGCGAACAGACTGTTATAAAACCTAAAGAAAGCAAAGAACGTATCCGAAGTGAAAAAATTGACCGTATCCTAACTGGAAAATATACAGCGATTCCTTGTTTTATCGGAATAATGGTACTTGTATTTTACTTGACATTTAACGTAATCGGTGCGTGGCTGCAATGGATATTGGAACTTGGTATTAATAAAATTTCAGCTCTCGTAGATGCAGCATTGACTGCAGCGCATGTTAATAGTGCAATCCACAGCCTTGTAATCGATGGAATCTTTACAGGTGTTGGAAGCGTACTGAGTTTCCTTCCAATCATCGTAACCTTATTCTTCTTCCTTTCTTTGATGGAAGACAGTGGCTATATAGCACGTGTTGCATTTGTAATGGACAAATTATTACGTAAGATCGGACTTTCCGGACGAAGCATTGTACCGATGCTTATCGGCTTTGGTTGTACAGTTCCGGCTGTTATGGCAACTCGAACACTGACAAGTGAACGAGATCGTAAGATGACGATTTTGCTGACTCCTTTCATGAGCTGTACTGCAAAATTGCCAATTTATTCCTTTTTTGTAAGCGTATTTTTCCCTGGAAAAGGTGGATTTATCATGGCCGGCTTATATCTGTTAGGCATTGTAGTCGGAATCCTGATAGCACTTTTATACAATGGAACATTGTTTAAAGGAGAGCCGGTCCCATTTGTAATGGAACTGCCAAATTACCGCTTACCAGGCGCAAAAAACGTAATGCAATTATTATGGGAAAAAGCAAAAGATTTCCTACAGCGCGCATTTACGGTAATCTTGTTGGCAACAATTGTCGTATGGTTCCTACAAAGCTTTAACGTTCATTTGAATCTGGTAAATGATTCCGCAGACAGTATGCTGGCAATTATCGCCGGATGGCTTGTACCATTATTCAAACCGCTCGGCATGGGAGATTGGCGCATTTGTACTGCATTAATCAGCGGATTTATGGCCAAAGAAAGTGTTGTATCAACATTAGGTGTATTGTTCGGAGGAAGTATTAGCACAGTATTATCGTCAGCAACTGCTGCCTCCATCCTTGTATTCAGTCTGTTGTATACACCATGTGTAGCCGCAATTGCTTCTGTCAAAAGAGAACTTGGCAGAAGATGGGCTATCGGCGTTGTAATCTGGCAGTGTGTGATTGCCTGGGTTGCTGCATGGATCATACATGTGATTGGAATGGTAATTTAGAGCCGAGAGCCGGTTGGGGATGGGAGAGCCAGTTGGGGACGGGGTTTAGTGGCTTTTTTGCTTGCAAAAAGCCACTAAACCCCGTCCCCAACTGGCTCTCCCGTCCCAACCGGCTCTCGAACTTATAGATACTTCTTAAGATTCTCTAAAACACACCTATACGCATTTGCATACATATGTACACCTTCTATCGTATACTCCTCTTTTAAATTTCCATTTACATCTGTCAATCCATTATTCACATCAATATATGTATAGCCAAATTTATCGGCCAGTTTTTTAACTTCTTCATTAGCTATCGGTATATTTGTATTATTTCGATTTTTAAACATCGTTCTGCCCCATTCCCCCTCTGGCAACGGAGCATCCTCTTTAACAGGATAATATGCCATCATATACACCTGTGTTTCTGGCAATTTTTCTTTAATTTGCACCAGGATCTTCTCATAATTTGTTATGGTATGTGTAAGCGCTTCCTCAAAAGAAATCGACGGATTACTAATATCATTTGTTCCAATATTAATAAAAATCTTAGACGGCTCTGTACCAAACACCTGAACATCCATGTTTTCTAACATATCATCTGTTGTGAACCCGCCAACTCCGCGGTTGTAAATAATACAATCCATTTTCTCAGTCATTAACAATTCATTTATCGGAAATTGTTCCATCAATGATGACCCTGTAAAAAGGATTTGTCCCTTTATAACCGTTTCATTTAAAATACGATATTTGTCAATTTTTTCTTTCTGCTCCTTTGCAAAAAAACCTTGAATCACATCTAACTCACTCATAATTTTCCTCCTTCATTTTCTTTAACTCCGGCATCACAATTGCCAGCATTGTAATAAAACACAAACTTCCTCCAATTACATTTGATATCGGTTCTGCTAAAAACACACCTCTTGTTCCCATGTGAAATGTATATGGAAACAAATATGTTAATGGCACGACTATAAATACTTTTCTAAGTAACGAAAAGAAGATTGCCTGTTTCTTTTTATTTAATGATTTAAATACCGTCTGTCCAATATATTGCAGATCCATAAATATAAATGCTGCAAAATACAACTTCAATGCTTCTACGGCATCTACCAGTAATTCTTTATCCGAACTGAAAATTCCGATTAAAAATTCCGGTGCAAAAATAATCACACTCCACATGATTGCCGTATAAATAAGAATCATACAAGTCATTACTCTAATTGCTTTTCTAACACGTTTTGGACGCTGTGCTCCGTAATTGTAGCTTAAAATTGGAGAGGTTCCTTCATTCATAGCATAAATTGGTGTCTCTACCATCTGCCGGATGCTTGATACAATTGTCATCACTGATATATAAACATCTCCTCCGATACCTGACAGCACACTGTTGCAACATATTGTTACTAAACTATTTGTCAGTTGCATAATAAATCCTGCACTACCAAGACTCACGATATTTTTTGCATCTGCTCCACATACTTTCCATTCTGCCTTGGAGAGCATTCGAACTTTTAGCTCCGATTTCTTTCTTAAAAAATAAAATACATATGCTGCTGATAAAGTCTGTGAAATAATCGTTGCAATTGCAGCTCCTTGTATTCCTAAATGCAATCCAAATATAAATAATGGATCCAAAATTAAATTGGCAACTGCTCCAATTGTTACAGACAGCATGCCTGATGTAGCATAACCTTGTGCATTAATAAACGGATTCATCCCTGTTGCAATCATGGATGGTACTGTTCCTATCAGATAAATCATCATATATGGATACGCATAAGATAACCCTTCCTCTGATGCACCAAATAATACCAGTATCGGACTTGCAAACAACATGCCGATTACCATCAATACCACTCCACAAATGCACATCATTGAAAATGATGTATTCATAATTGTTTCAGCCTTTTTTGTATCTCCTTTTCCTCTATTAATAGAAAATAAAGGGGCGCCGCCACTTCCGAACAAATTACTGAATGCTGTGATAATTACAATAATTGGAAAACATAAGCCCACCGCTCCAAGTGCTGTTGTTCCGACTTCCGGAATTCTGGCAATGTAAATTCGATCCACGATATTATACAAAAGACTCAATATCTGTGCCACCAGCATCGGTAATGCCGCGCCTAAAATATTTCCTGTAATTGTTCCGTGTTCAAAATCAATTCGTTTCATACTCTCATTCCTTTTTTTCTTTCTTTCCTTGACTCCAAGTATAACACGAATTAAAATATATAAAAAATATTGTTTTTATATAGCAATACAATAATTTTTATATATCTTTTTCAATAGGAGAAAATTATATGGAAATCAAACAATTAGAATACTTTCATGCAATTGTAGATGAGGGAAATGTCAGTGCTGCCGCCAGAGCTCTGCACATGACACAACCACCATTAAGCTACCAGATGAAAATGCTGGAAGAAGAATTACAAGTACAGCTTTTTATCAGAGGTACAAAAAGAATTACTCTAACCGAAGCCGGTAAAGTGCTCTATGCCAGAGCCACCAGTCTGCTTACTATGACGGATATTACCAAACGTGAAGTAATTAAGGCAAGCCAGTCTGCTACTCTCCATATTGGTCTGACACCTTCCAGTGTTTCCATTATGTCTGATTACTTAGTTCGATTTGCTTCAAAATATCCTGATATTCACTTTGATATACATGAAGGTTCTACATTCGCTTTAAAAAATGAATTAGAAAATGGCCTGGTAGATATTACAACACTTAGAACACCGATTGTGTTAAATGAATGCAACACCAGCGTTTTACTACAGGAGAATTTAGTAGCAATGGCAATTCCTGGCTTTTTTGATATTGGATATACAAATATTTCATTAAAAGAACTATCACAAAAATCCTTGATACTTTCTCATCGCTATCGCAAATATATTATATCTGCTTTTGAAGATAATGGATTAACTTGTGACATATACTGCGAATGTGAAGATGCCAGAACCGCCATAACTTTGGCCGAACATGGTTTAGGGGTTGCCATCCTCCCTTCTTCCATGAGAGAACTCAACCCCTGTCTTTATGCTTATTCTATTAAGAATACGAACCTCTCGACAGAAATTCTCCTTGCCTGGAGAGATGCGCGAATTCCGATTGAGGTAGAAAAATTTTTATCTGAATTAAAATAACTTACAATTTTCCGTCATTAAGTTTTAAAATATCTTTCACATTTTTTTCACACTTTTCCATGTTTTTCTCTTGACACGCGGTGCTATAATAAAACTGTAACAAGGAAATAGAACTTAACAAAACCTACTTATAGAAAAAAGTTGAAGGCTGCTAAGCGTGATTCAGTATTTGGAGGAAAAGATAAATGAATACTTTAAAAGCTGAAAAAAGAAACATGACAACAAAAGCCAAAAAACTTAGACGCGAAGGATTTGTAACCGGTAATCTGTTCGGTCGCGAGATGACAGAATCCATTCCATTGCAGATGGACAAACGTGCTGTTGACCAGCTTCTAAAAGACGAAGGAAAAGGTGGTCAGATAATGCTCGAAGTTGACGGACAGACTTATGATGCACTTATTAAAGAGGTTGATTATAACCCATTGAAAGGTTATGTCGATGAGATTGATTTTCAGGCATTAGTAAGTAATGAAAAAGTTCACTCTACTGCTGAAGTACATCTGATTAATCTTGAGAAACTTGCCGCCGGTGTTCCACAGCAGATGCTGCATGAGATTTCATTCAAGGCACTTCCTGCTGCACTGGTAGAAAAAGTTGAAGTTGATGTCGGAGACCTAAAGGTCGGCGATACGATTCGTGTATGCGATCTGCCAATTGCTCAGGACAAAGACGTCGATTTGATGACTGATGCTGAAGCTACTGTAGTTACAATTACAGAGGTTCACGTATCTGCTGCCGATGCTGCTGAAGAAGCAGATGAGGAAGCTGCTGAATAATAAATACGAGATTTAAGCGCAGGGTAATTTATCCTGCGCTTAATATTTCTAAATATTTATATATTTTCTTTACTATCATCGTATAACTGATTTACAAATCGGCTAAACTCTGATTTTTTCCACACAACCGGCACCGGATACAAAGGATTTCCCTCTTTCTCTGCCCACCTGGCAATCTTTGAAATATCCTTTTTCTGAATCATATCCGGATACTTTGGAATCCCCATCTTTTCGTTCATCTCATCAATCCATTGAAGAAATGCCTCTGCCTTTGACTGTGTGCCAGCATCCTCTACTTCGATACCGCAGACATCACATAGCTCCGCTAATTTTTCATGCACAGCACTTCCATATGCCCTCATAACCTGCGTCAGTAACATCGCCATCGCCAATCCATGAGGGACATTATATAGCCCACTTAATGTATGACCTATGGCATGAACATATCCTACACTCCCTCTTGTAAATGCTCTACCTGCATAAAATGCCGCCTGCTGCATCTTCTGTCTAGCTGTCAGATTCTCTCCATCCTGATACGCTGTATACAAATTGTCATAAATATATTTTACAGCCTGCCTACATAAATCTCGTTCAAATTCTGTATTATATTTATCATTTGTATACGCTTCTACTGCATGACATAATGCGTCCATTCCCGTTGCTGCTGTAACAGAAGATGGTAATGCAACTGTCAGTTTCGGATCTAAGATGACCACCTTCGGCATCAGACATAAATCGTTAATTGCTGCTTTATGATGTGTTTTCTCTTCTGTTATCACTGCCGCGATGGTAGTCTCTGAACCACTTCCGGCGGTTGTCGGAACTGCAATAAATAATGGGATCGGTCTTAATACCTTAAATACCCCCTGCAATTGTCTTATTGATTTCCTTGGACGTGCTATTCTCGCACCGATTGCTTTTGCGCAATCCATTGGAGAACCCCCGCCGACTGCAACAATACAACTACACTTTTCTCGCTTAAATATCTCTACACCGTGCTCTACTTCCGTATCTACCGGATTCTGTGAAATATCATCAAAAATATAATATGACAAATTTTCCTGCTGCAATCCTTTTTCTAATTCATCCAACAGCCCTCGTTTATGAATGTTAGGTCCTGTCACGATTAAAATATTAGACAGCTTCTTTTTCTTTAAAAACTCTGGAAGCTGCAAAATAGATCCCGCGCCTTTTAATATCTTTGGCATACGCCAAGGAATTATATACATTGCAGCCTTCATACAATTTTGATATATGCGACAGTATATTTTTGTGAAATTGATAAGTCACATCCCCCTTCTTTTTTTGCTCTATCCAAGCGCAAGCATTTATGTTAATATCATACTCTACAAAGAAGGGGAGGGCAACCTGATTTTCCTGTCTTATGTACTCTGAAAGAATTTACGTTTCTGCTAAAGAAAATTATATAGAATCGTTCCAATTCATCCTTCCATATCTCAGTGCCATTCCATAAATCTCTTTCTGCAGCTTAACAGACAATTGTCTTGTGTTAACTCTCCATTTCCAGTTCTTTCCAACTGTCGATGGCGTATTGATACGGCTCTTGTTATCCAGTCCTAAATAATCCTGCATCGGAATCACACAAAGTTTTGCACTACTTCTCATAATCAGGCTAATGAAAGACTTGTATAATTCCTTGTCCGGTGTTGCCTGATCGCAAAGATATTCTCTTGCAAGTTTCTGTTCATCCTTCGTAATACTGCTCCACCATCCAACGATTGTCTCGTTATCATGAGTTCCTGTGTATGCAACACTATTTACCGGATAATTATGTGGCAAATAATCATTTGCACATCCGGAATCTCTGGAATCAAATGCAAACTCCAGAACTTTCATTCCCGGGAATCCGCTGTCTCTTACCATATCTCGTACAGAATCCGTTACATAACCCAAATCTTCTGCAATAACCGGTTTCCATCCAAGTGCCTGCTCTACTTTACGGAACAATTCAATTCCCGGTCCTTTTTCCCAATGTCCGCCAATCGCATTTTCTGCTTCATACGGAATAGAAAAATATTCGTCAAACCCGCGGAAATGATCAATACGGACGACATCATACATGTTGAACACATATCGAAGTCTTGAAATCCACCATTCGTAACCGGTGCTTCTATGATACTCCCATCGATATAACGGATTTCCCCACAACTGTCCTGTTGCCGAAAATCCATCCGGCGGGCATCCTGCTACTGCTACCGGAACATTTTCTGAATCTAACTGAAACAGTTCTGGATGTGCCCATGCATCAGCACTATCCATCGCAACATAAATCGGAATATCTCCAATAATTTTAATCCCTTTGCTGTTCGCATAATTCTTCAGCTTCATCCATTGTTCATGAAATTTAAACTGCATATACTGCTGAAATTCGATATCGTAATAAAGTTCTTCCCTATAGTAATCCATTGCATTATTCCAACGAAGTCTGATATCCTCTGCCCACTTCGTCCATTCTACATCATCAAATCTTGTCTTTACTGCCATAAATAATGCATAATCTGCCAGCCACCAGTTATTTTCTGCAACAAATTTCTGATAGTCCTGATTCTCACTGATATTACTTCTCTCATATGCTTTTCGAAGCAATGGATACCGCCCTTTATAAATTTTCTCGTAATCTACTTTATTTTTTACTGTTCCCCAATTTACTTTATCGCACTCTGCACGAGTCAGCACTTTTTCCTCAATCAGCTCATCCAGACTGATAAAATATGGATTTCCTGCAAATGTAGAAAAAGACTGATACGGTGAATCTCCGTAACTAGTCGGACCAAGAGGAAGTATCTGCCAGTAACTCTGTCCGGCGTCCTTCAACCAATCTACAAATTCATATGCACTTTTTGAAAAACATCCAATGCCGTATTCAGATGGCAAACTACTGATTGGCATTAAAATACCTGCAGCTCTTTCATTCATTTTTAATCTCCCTTTCTTTTAAAACCTGCTATTAAACTTCTATCATGACTCCATAGTGATCGGATACAACCGGATAAACCTTTCCATTACAAACAACCTTTGATGAATGAACTTGTTTCTCCTGATTACAGAAAATATAATCGAGTCTCTTTTCATTTTTCAGATTGCTTCTGCCATCGGATTCACGCCAGCCATCAATTTCTTCTTCCACCGTAATACCGTCATCCTTTTCTTCTGCTAACACATATGTATCCTTCCATCCACTGTTACAGATTAGTTCGTAACCTTCCCCTTTTACATTATCCAAACTGTTGAAATCTCCCATAAGCCATATTGTACTCTCTGCAAATTCTACATCACTAAGTACCTGTTGCATTGTTTTGTGCAACCGTTTGCATTAATTATAGTCAGAATTTTATGATATTTCAATTCTATTTTCTAATATTGCATTGCTTTCTCTTTTTTCCACAATTTATTATTCTTGTTTTTGTGCATTTTTCTAGTTTCATTTTTGTTGTTTTGAAATATCGCACAATTTACTATCTGTACTTTTGTTACTATTGCTCAACATTCCCTTCTTTTCATTCCCTGGCCTTTTGCATAACTCATGCAATTTCTTATGCAATGCATTTGACATTCCTATTTTCTTTCATTAAAATACTATTTATATCAAAAAACGAAAGGCTTTATTTATGACAGTGACAATTAAAGATGTGGCAGCTTTGGCAGGTGTATCTCCTTCTACAGTATCCAGAACTTGTAAAAATAACCCTTCTATCAGCAGTGAAACAAAAGAAAAGGTTCGAAAAGCAATGCTCGAGCTTGGATATGAACCAAATTTCCAGGCTAGCAACCTTGCTTCTCAAAATTCGCGAACAATAGGGATTATCCTTCCTGCATCTGCACGTGAAGTATATGAAAATTCATTTTATCTTGAAGCAGTTCGCGGCGTCAGTCATTACTGTAACCAAAAACAATACATGACAACGATTGTAACCGGACAGGACGAAGACGAAATATTACAAGCAGTCCGCTCCATGTCGAGAAGTGGTAAAGTAGATGCGTTTATCGTTCTGTATTCCAGAAAAGATGATCCTGTTATCGACTATTTATTTAATGAAGGATTGCTATACAGTCTGATTGGAAAAGCTACACAATACACAAATCAGAGTATATATATTGATAATGATAATCTGCTGGCAGGGCAGGAAGCAACTGAATACCTCTACCAGCTCGGTCATCGTCGCATTGCATATCTGGGTGCTGACAGCAATCTCATTTTCTCTGCTGACAGAAAATCCGGTTACCTGCTCGCACTAGCAAAACATGGACTTCCGATGCGGCCTGAATACTGTGTAGAAGTTGCAAATGTTTCACAAAATAATACCGAAGAAATTTCTGCGTTATTATTACAAACTGAACCCCCAACCGCAATTGTAGTAAGTGATGATATTCTTGCTGTTTCTCTGGAACGAGTATGTCTGCAAAACAAGCTGTCGATTCCGGAAGATTTATCAATCATCTCCTTTAACAATTCATTATTTGCAAGATTGACTTCTCCCCAGCTCACATCCATTGACATCAATTCATGCCAGCTGGGAATTGAAGCAGCCTCACAGATTATTAATCATATTGAAAATCCCGGATTGGTTGCGACAAAGATTATCGTGCCACATCATTTGATAGAAAGAGACAGTTGCTGTAAAATTTCTGGAGAATAATTTTTCAGATTTTTATGCTCCCCTTATTAGATACACATCCTATTAGACTTTGTGGCTTGACCCACATAAACAAAAATAGATAAGAGAGTTTCGATTTACGTTAATGAAATCAAAACTCTCTTATCTGCTATATTTTCTTCAAAAATTTTTCTTTCTGAATCTCCACCAATATAATATCGGGTCCGATTTTCCTGATACATGCAAATGGGATAATATATTCCGAGTCCACGCCAAATATCCCACATACTTTTCCGGGCCCGGGAACGATAATTGCCTCAATCTGTCCACTGCACAAGTCAAAATCTATATCTACTACACATCCTAACACCTTACAATCGCAGGTATTAATTACTTCTTTTTCTCGTAATTCACATATGCGCATCGTGTCACTCCTGCATATATCACTTATATTATTATATGCATCGGCAAATGTCTTGACACTGCAGCATTTTTTACAGTTCTAGAACAAATGATAAATGAAACTATTCCGCAACTGTCAAAGATGGGAGTGTAACACAAATTGAGAATTTTTACCAGTTGCATACTGGTGTTATAATGTTCTTGGAAAGGTGGAATTTTTATGAATACATACTATGTTGCACATTATTTTAACTTTAAAAATATCGGCGTTTATCTGCTTGCTTCATTGCTTGGACTCATTATCGTAATTGCAATCGTTTTATGTATCGCTAAACTACAAATGCATAAAAAATTACAAAATGATTCTCTTTCTTCCAGAAGAATACGCCGGTTAAATCGTGAACATCAAGAAAAGGAACTGACTATCATTGAAAGTTTTTTTGAAATGATTTTTGCCAGTACCTCTGTTCTTATTTTTTTGTCCCTCTACTATATCATTGACGAACGAATTCCCGGAGTCTCTGTTTATTGGACAAAATATCAGGATTTACTGCTGTTACTCTTCCTTTGTTTTTCCGTTATTTTGAACGGCTGGTTAGATATCGTGCTCATTCCTTTGGAAGAAATTGACTCAGAACAAAAAGCATCCATCCGTCTGGTTTCAACTTTTTATATTATACTGATTTTGCTTTATATCAAGTTCATCTATAACGATGATAACTATGACTCTCTCATGATGTACTTTATAACACTTGCAATCGGTCGTTTTATATACTTCGACTTTACAATGGATGACTTTTTAAGTACGATACGCGGATTTGTCAAACAGCTTCCTTTACTATTATTAATGGGAACTTATTCAGGATTTATTTGCTGGTTTGGATTTTACAGTGGATTTCTCCTTACATCAAATGGTGTAATTGTAAGTACTCTGTTAGCACATTTATTTATGATCTGCTCCATTTATATACTGGATAAAACAAAGGTTCTTCGTTTGCTTTTGTAATATATTTGTCATGATAATTTTCTTGAATTTTCCATATTGTACTGACTCAAATAGAGATTTCACAGAATTGTATTTAAATTTACACATTTTCCGTGATTCAGTATTTGGAGGAAAAGATAAATGAATACTTTAAAAGCTGAAAAGAGAAACATGACAATCAAAGCAAAAAAACTTAGACGCGAAGGATTTGTAACTGGTAATCTGTTCGGTCGTGAGATGGAGAAATCTATTCCATTGCAGATGGACAAACGTGCTGTTGACCAGCTTCTGAAAGAAGAAGGTAAAGGTGGTCAGGTAATGTTGGAAGTCAACGGACAGACTTATGATGCAGCTGTAGTTACAATTGCAGAGGTACATGTATCCGCTGTTGATGTTGCTGAAGAAGCAGAAGAAGAAGCTGCTGAATAATAACTGTACAATAAAAAGAGAAAATAGCCTCGGGGAAATAACCCATCCTCGAGGCTATAATATTACTTATTTTAAACAGATATCTGTTCTACAAATTGTCGAAACTCAGATTTTGTCCATACCACCAGTGTCGGGTACAGTGGATTTTCTTCTTTTTCTGCCCATTCTGCAATCTGAGAAAAATCCTTTTTCTGAATCATGTCCAGAGAAGCTGGTATTTCCATTTTGTTCATTAATTATCTTCCTTTATTTCATTCAACCATGTATTCAAAACTATATTTTTTTCCAAATATGGAAACGGATTATTATATTTTACCCATAACGATAATAATTTAGTCTCTGGATGGTTATACGCATCATCAATATATGCTAAATATGAAATCAATAGATGCCATTTCGGATGTATTATTTTAACGCCGTCATTAGTAGTTATTTCTGGATTAAGTGTATTCACCTCTACCGATACTGAATCTCCATTTTTCATTTTATAAGTATAAGATTTTGTATCTTTCCGACTTACAAGATAAATATAAAATAATAAATCTTTTATCTCTTCTTTATCTTTCTCTTCGACTTTTGTGATATCAAGTTTATCACGCCAATTTTTTAATTCTTCTAGCTTATATTTATCTTTATATGTATTAAATCTTTCGGCAAGAATTCTATATTCAATATTTTTTTCCTCTTTATATACTTTTATCGTTTTATGACACTCTGTAATTGGTTTATTTCCTTTTTCAGAACAAATTTCAATATATTCTCTCACTTCATCAAAAAATGGATTTTCTTTACTAATTCTTTTCATTTCTACAATTCTCTTGTTTTTTTCAAATACTTATACTACTCCACTCATCTTCCTTAAATCCAACCGACATCTTATCTTCCGTCACCAACAATGGCCTCTTCACTAACATCCCATTTGTCGCCAACAATTTCAACTGTTCATCTTCACTCATCTGCGGAAGCTGGTCCTTCAGTTTCATCTCCTTATAAAGCATCCCACTGGTATTAAAGAATTTCTTCAACGGCAATCCGCTCTTATGGTGCCATTCTTTCAACTCTTCATATGTTGGATTCTCTTCAACAATATGCCTCTCCGTATACTCTATCTCATGACTGTCCAGCCATTTCTTAGCCTTCTGACATGTAGAGCATTTTGGATACCAAATAAATAACATCTTGCTTTCCTCCCATCCTTAATTCATTTGATTTCATTATACTACATTTCTATTATCAAATCAGCCAACTTTTTATCATATAATTTTTTTCTAAAAAACAACTAGTGGTTTAAATTGTATCTACATCTTGCCTTTTCTAAAACTTGAGGATGCTTCCGTTGTAAATTTTGCATCTACATCACACGTTTTCGATAACGTGAGGATGTTACTCATTGAAATTATGCATCTTCAACCTACTATTTCTATGCCTTGCGGATACTCTCAAGTAAAAATGTGCATCTTCAACCTACTCTTTCTATACCTTGCGGATACTCCTCATCAAAATTTTGCATCTTCAATTCCCGAAAATCCACTATCGCAGATATCGTCGCTCAATATCCTTTAATTTGCTATTTACTTCACAACTTGAGCCGATACATTACTTACAAAAAAATTGATATAAGAAATTCGAGCGAATATGGAGTGAGCGTTGGAGACACTTAGAGCGTAAATTTTTGCGATAATGAATTTGAACGAACGTGTTTGAAGCTGCGTAGCAGCAAGTTTGAGTTCAAATTCATTTGCTTTTAGCAAAAATTTACGCTCTTATGTGTCTCCCGCTCATGGAATCTGAGCAAGAATTCTTATATCAATTTTTTGTAAGGAACGTATTGCCGCCCAGTGAACTAAATAGCAACTTAGTCCTCTACTTCAATCTTACGAATTGTCTTTTTCTGAATCTCATCTTTGATTGCATCGATAAATACATTCAAATCTTTCGAGCCTTCATCTCCGAGATATCTGCTTCTTACAGAAACTTTCTGTTCTTCCTCTTCTTTTGCTCCAACAATCAGCATATATGGAACTCTGTTCAGACGAGCTTCGCGAATCTTATATCCCATCTTTTCTGAACGCTGATCAACAGAGCAACGGATGTTATTCGCTTTGAGTTCTGCTTCAACTTTTGCTGCATATTCATGATATTTATCTGAAATAGGAATCACACGAACTTGTTCCGGACATAACCATGTAGGGAACATACCGGCATATTTCTCAATCAGCCATGCCAGTGTTCTTTCATAACATCCGATAGATGTACGATGAATGATGCATGGACGTTTCTTCTCACCATTTTCATCGATATAATACATATCAAACTGTTCTGCAAGTAA
This sequence comes from Ruminococcus sp. B05, assembly GCF_003628495.1. Taxonomy (NCBI): domain Bacteria; kingdom Bacillati; phylum Bacillota; class Clostridia; order Eubacteriales; family Oscillospiraceae; genus Ruminococcus; species Ruminococcus sp. B05. Next base: position 141,527 of record NZ_RBZR01000007.1, read on the forward strand.
TGCATCCCACTGGATTGTAATCATTGTATCTTCTTTTCCGTATACATTCTTTGCATTAATATCTACCTTTGGTCCATAGAATGCTGCCTCTCCGACATCTTCTACGAATGGAATATTGAGTTCCTGAAGCATTGTACGAATATGACCTTCTGTTTCTTCCCAAACTTCTGGTTCACCAATATATTTTTCTTTATTTGACGGATCCCATTTTGAAAGATGATATGTTACATCTTCCTCTACGCCAAGTACCTGCAGACAGTACTGAGCTAATGCGATACAATCCTTGAACTCTTTTACCATCTGGTCAGGTCTTACAACCAAATGTCCCTCTGAAATTGTAAACTGACGAACACGAGTCAGACCATGCATCTCTCCAGAATCTTCATTACGGAATAATGTAGATGTCTCGCCGTAACGCAATGGCAGATCACGATAACTGTGCTGTTCTGCTTTGTATACATAATACTGGAATGGGCATGTCATTGGACGAAGGGCAAATACTTCTTTATCTTTCTCTTCATCACCTAATACGAACATTCCATCTTTGTAGTGATCCCAGTGTCCTGAAATCTTGTAGAGGTCGTTCTTAGCCATCAATGGTGTCTTAGTACGAACATAACCACGTCTGCTTTCTTCATCTTCAATCCAACGCTGTAACTCCTGCATAATGATAACACCATTTGGCATAATAAGCGGAAGTCCCTGACCGATTACATCTACTGTTGTAAATAATTTCATTTCGCGTCCAAGTTTATTATGATCACGTTTTTTTGCTTCCTCTAACTGTGTTAAATGTTCTTTGAGTTCGTCTTTTGTAGCGTAAGCTGTACCATAAATACGTGTCAGCATTTGTTTCTTCTCATCACCTCTCCAGTAAGCTCCTGAAGATGATAACAATTTAAATGCTTTCACACCTTTTGTACTCATCAAATGAGGTCCTGCACAAAGATCTACCCAATCTCCCTGTGAATAGAAAGAAATTTCAGCATCTTCTGGAAGATCTTCAATCAACTCAACTTTATAAGGTTCATTTTTCTCCTTGAAAAATGCGATTGCTTCTTCTCTTGATTTTGTAAATCTTTCAATCTTAGCACCTTTTTTGATGATTTTCTTCATCTCTTTCTCAATTGCATCCAAATCATCTCTTGTAAATGACTGACATTCAAAATCATAATAGAATCCTGTATCAATTGATGGTCCAATTGCAACTTTTGCATTTGGATAAAGGTTCTGTACAGCCTCTGCCATTATATGTGATGCTGTATGGCGAAGTGCAGCTAAACCTTTCTCATCTCTTGCTGTAAGAATATTAAGTTCACAGTCTTTATCCAAAACTGTTCTAAGGTCTACAACTTCACCATCTACTTCTCCGGCACATGCTGCTCGTGCAAGACCTTCGCTAATATCGTATGCAACATCAATTACTGTTTTTGCTTCTGAATACTCTTTTTTTGATCCATCTTTTAATGTAATAATCATCATTCTACCTCCTGTTTTGATATTCACTTCAAGCATTTAATACAGGGATTTTACATATTATAAAAACTTTTTCCTTAAAAATAGAAAAAACTTTATCTGTCCCTGCACTTACATGCAAGGGACGGATAAAGTCTGATTACTTTTATATCCGCGGTTCCACCCTTTTTGTTTTCAAGATGATAACAATTACATTGTTATCTAAAACCACTTCATTCATGATTATAACGGAATCACCGGACCGGATTAGGGCCACTCGGAGGTAGTCTTCAAATGATTCCCGTTAAGATGATTCCAGCATCTTCATCTCTCTCTGAAACGTTCCACATTCTACTCGTCTCGTCATCGTGTTATCTTCTGACCCTCATTATAGCATTCAAATAAACTTTGTCAACTCAATTTCTTCAATTTTTTCATCTATTTTTCGTCTAAAATATTATTGAATCTTTTTTCTTCAATATAATTTTTTACTCATCAAATTCTAAAATAACACTGTTTGCTTCCAATCCCATTTGGATATCTACCACTTTGCCATGACGTGTTTGTAATCTTTCATAACTTCGATAATTACCGCTCATTGCAATTGCATGTTCAATTGTATAATAATATGAACTAGGTAATTTTCCTTCAATTACATTTACTTCTTGTCCGATTTCAACCAATCCTGGTCTATCCATAGTAAATTCCATTCTTCTCATGACATTATCCTCCTGTTATATTTAATCTAATATCTTATAAAATGTAAAAAGACTTAAGCATTAGCTTAAGTCTTCTAATATAATGCGCGTGGCCGGACTTGAACCGGCACGGGATCGCTCCCGAGGGATTTTAAGTCCCTTGCGTCTGCCTATTCCGCCACACGCGCGCACTATATATATGGGACCTACAGGGCTCGAACCTGTGACCCTCTGCTTGTAAGGCAGATGCTCTCCCAGCTGAGCTAAGATCCCATATCACTCTGTGCACCTTCTCACTAAATTCAGCTATGCTTCATTAAGTGTTCAGTGCGAACGACCCAGAAGAGACTCGAACTCTCGACCTCCGCCGTGACAGGGCGGCGCTCTAACCAACTGAGCCACTGGGCCTTATTAAATTAAATGGACCTTCGGGGACTCGAACCCAGGACCGATCGGTTATGAGCCGATTGCTCTAACCAGCTGAGCTAAAGGTCCATTATATGTCCCTTTCAGGAACAAAGCCGATGATCGGACTCGAACCGATAACCTGCTGATTACAAATCAGCTGCTCTGCCAATTGAGCCACATCGGCATATTGCCTACTACTTTGAACAAATATACCTTTTATTCAATTGCACTTTGTGCAAATGACTCCAACGGGAATCGAACCCGTGTTACCGCCGTGAAAGGGCGATGTCTTAACCGCTTGACCATGGAGCCAAATTCTATTTATCACTTCTATCAGCGACCGAAATAAATATTACCATAATCTTTTTATTTTTGCAAGTGATTTCTTTAAAAAAATTCACTTTTCTTATGATAATCATCTTTCATAAAAAAAACCATAGTTAAATGACAGCTATGGATTCTTTTTAAGCTCCCCGAGTTGGGTTCGAACCAACGACCCTTCGGTTAACAGCCGAATGCTCTACCGCTGAGCTATCGAGGATTACCTTTATTGAAGTATACCTTCAAAACTGCATACAAAGTCTTTTCATCCATCTTGTTCCTATCACCTGTTCTGGTTATGCCCTCGACCTATTAGTAACAGTCAGCTCCATGTGTTACCACACTTCCACCTCTGCCCTATCTACCTCGTCGTCTTCAAGGGGTCTTACTAACTTGACGTTATGG
>NZ_RBZR01000008.1:0-137476 GCF_003628495.1 Ruminococcus sp. B05
TAAATCGGATGACGCTAAAGTGACGCTTTTCACGCCTTTGATACTTTTCTTTACCGGCTTGCTAAAGCCGGATTCCCAAAATGTCCGCGCACTGCCTTTGGATGAAAAGCGGCGCTTCTGGACGCGCGATAAATTTCTATCATACGACCATATAAAATAACCGTTATAAAAACGGATATAACCTTTAGGCACAAGCTCGCCAGAAGCGTTTCCAGTGCCAGTATAATCAGCTCCCCTACTTCCATTGATTCCATTGCTGTCTCCATCGAGGTGATTACCGAATCAATATTGATTGCCGTCTGCTGGTTGATAACACCTGCCGCCCGGTTCACTACATTCTGTCCAACATCAAAAATTGCCATTGTGATCGTAAAAGCATTGCTTACGAACCATACTGCAACCCACATCTTGAAGAAATATTTGAAAAACATCCATGTATCTATGTCATGCATGTTGTTCTTTTCGGTGAGCATGGAAATCAGCTCATAGCACAACACAAAGGTTATGATCATTCCGGCAATCGGTACGATCACAGAATCCGACAGATTTTGGATCAAGCTGAAAATACTGCCACTCCAGCCCTGGGGCGTTTGCCCAACCTGACTAGCGATGTCACCGGTTTTTTCATTCACATCGGTAAACATGTTCGTCAGGTTTGAGCTGACCATGCCTGTAAGGAGGTTACGCATCCATTCTTCTATGGACTCAAAAATCTTATCCATGCGTGTTCTCCTTTCCTACTGCCCCGGCTAAAACAAATTCGCCAGTAATGGTACAAGCTGTGTACCGATCAGAACGACACCTCCACCTGCCATAAGCTGTTTCATACCAAAATAGGTGTAAAACTCTGCTCGATGGCGGGCGGCGGCGTGTCAAGAAATTTATGGAATTTTTTTAGAACCGCCCCGGCGGGAACAGGTCAGGCCGTGACCTGTTCCACCTCCGGGATGGGTTTGAGATTAAAATGAATTTCAATAGAAATGTGTCGTGTCTTATCGCTGTCGATGTGTTCATGGACAACGATTTCTTTAATCAGACGGTTGAGGGTGGCAGCGTCCAGCTCCGTGATGTCGGCGTATTCCTGAATGGCGTCCACCCATTGCTTGGCGTCCACGGCAAGGCGGATTTCATCAGCCAGCTTCCTGCGCCCCTGTTCAACCCGTTCCTTTAGTTCAGCCTGTTCCTTCTGCGTCTTATCCAGCATGAGATTGAAGTTTGCTTCGCTGATACGTCCGGCAACCATGTCCTCATAGAGCCGCAGCACCATTTTTTCCAGTACCTCAATCCGTTCCTCGTGCTTCGTCAGGGAACGCTCCAACGCTTCCCGCTGGCCTTTCTGCTCGGCTTCACAGGTGTTGGTAAGCCGTCCGGCAACAGCTTCCCCGTCCATCAGGGCGGCCTTCGCACATTCCCGGATTTTGTTCAGCACAAGGCGGTAAAGGGTTTCGTACTCCACACGGTGCTGGGTACAGTGCTGTTTCCCATAGGCATTATAGGTCTTACAGGAATAAATCTGCTTCGGGTGCTTGTCGTTGGTGTAGCGGATAGTCAGTGATTTCCCACACTCGCCACATTTGAGAAGCCCCGCAAACAGGCTGATTTCCCCGGTCTGGCGGGAACGCTGCCGGGATTTCAGCTTGTCCTGCACGATGTCAAAGCTCTTGCGGTCAACAATCGGCTCATGCCGTTCCTCCACCACAATCCAGTCCTGCGGCTTTTTTTCCCCGATGGTGCCGATTTTGAAGCGGTAGTCCTTCTTCTGGGAAGCGATAGCCCCGGTATAGACGGGATTCATCAGGATGTCCTTGATTACCGAAAAATCCCACATATACCGCCCGTTTACCGGGTCTTTCTTTTCCCATTTAGTGCGGACATTGCGGAAGCCCCGTTCCCGGTTCCACCATGTAGGGCAAGGCACCTTCTGTTCTTCCAGCCTGCGCCGGATAAAGTTCGGGCCGTGTCCTTCCAGCGCCCAGCGGAAGATTTGCCGGACAATGGGGGCGGTTTCCTCGTCCACCAGCAGATGGTTTTTGTCCTCCGGGTCTTTCTGATACCCGAAAGGGGCGATACAGCCGGTAAACTGGCCTTGCTGGGCTTTCAGAAGGTAAGAGGAATGTACCTTCTTGGAAATATCCTTGCTGTACATCTCGTTGAGGATGTTCTTGAACGGCGCAATGTCGTTATTCTCCCGCATGGTGTCGATACCGTCATTCATGGCGATATAGCGGACGCCGTGGCGGGGAAAGAAGTCCTCAATGAGTGTGCCGGTCTGCAAATAATTTCTGCCCAACCTCGATAAATCTTTCGTTATGACAAGGTTTATCTGCCTGCGCTCGATGGCTTTGAGCATCCGTTTCAGGTCGGGGCGCTCCATGTTCAGCCCCGTGTAGCCATCGTCCTGATAGACTGCCACAACCTCCCATCCCTGCTTTTCGCAGTATTTTTCCAGCATATCCCGCTGGTTGGCAATACTGGCGCTCTCCCCGTCAAGGTCATCGTCTTTGGAAAGCCTGCAATAGATGGCTGCCCGGAAGCTGCCTGCCAGTATTGCGTCCATGTCTGTATATTCATATCCGTTCATCATAACCGTTTACCCGCACAATCCAGACGGAACACGGTTCTTCTGAACCTCATCCTTATTATACTCTAAATCTTGTGTTTTCGCAAGATTTTCTTTGCTGGTATTCTGCCCATATTTTTGGGCAATCAGGCTCACAAAGACGTCTGTGGCGTCCAGTTCGCCGTCAAAAACTGTGGTAACATGAATCTCTGTTTTCGTTTTTGCCATAGGCAGTTATCCTCCATAATAGAATAAGCCAGACAAGGAGAAGGTCGGCAACGAAGTCCGGCAACGGGCTTCAAAAAACCTGAAAACTATCTCTGTCTGGCAGTTTGGCTCTTATTTTTATTTTCTTTTATTTTTCTGTTGTTTTGGTTGCTGATAAGGGGAAAAGCCCGCAGTTACGGGGGGTTTCCCGGCAACCGGCTCGGCAACGGGAGTGCAACAGGGTCGGCAACCGGCTGCATTTTTCAGAAGGGAAGCTCCATCTGTTCCGTGACTTCCTCAAATCCTTCCGGGATTTTTTCAGCTCCGTTGCTGATGTCCGTTGCTTTCGTTTCACGCTCCCAGCCCTTTTGCCTGCCGTATTCCGGGAACACACGGGGGTTGGAAAAGTAATTCCAGCCCGTCACGCAATGGTTCATGATGTCGTTGACTTCCCGGATTTCCCATTGCTTCGGCTCGTCAAAGGGGTGGTTCAGGGCTTCCTTGAAAAGCTGCTTGGAACACACCATGCCGCCGGTATAGCGGTCAAGGTATGCCTGTATCATCCCGGCCTTGGTGTCCTCCGGCATGAAATCCCGCTGGTGTTCTTTGAGATAGCGCACCATTTCCGGGCTGAAAGACAGCTTAAAATCCCCGCTGCGGTAAACCGTCATGGCTTCTGCCCAGACCTGTGCAAGATAGGCTCTGGAAGCGGCTTCGTCCTCCAAAATGTGAACCTCGGCCTGTTCCGGGTACACCATGACCGGCAGGAAGCGCCGGTTGCCGGAACGGTCAAGGGGCAGGAAGTCAAGGGCATTGGAAGTGCCGCCGAACACACATTGCCGCAGCCTGTCCTCCGGGTGGGTTTCGTATGGGATTTTATAGACCTCCTTCTGTCGGCTTAAAAATGACTTGATTTCCTCAATGCTCTTGGCATTGGCGGTGGCAATCATCTCCGACATCTCGATAATCCAGTGGCCTTGCAGCTTGCGGTACACGTTATCATCATCCAGCTTCCGCAAATCATCGGAAAACCACTCGTCTTTTACTGCCAGCAGCCGGAAAAAGGTGGATTTCCCGGCTCCCTGACCGCCCACCAGACAGAGCATGACTTCAAATTTACAGCCGGGGCAAAATGCCCGGTGGATGGCTCCCAGCAGGAACAGCCGCAGGGCTTCATAGGTGTACTGGTCGGTGTCGGCTCCCAGAAAGTGGCGCAGGCAATAGCGGATACGCTCCTGCCCATCCCATGAAAGGCCGTTCAGGTAGTCCCGGACGGGGTGGTAGCCGTTTTCATTGGCAACAATCCCGATGGCGGCGGTAATCTTTTTCTCACTGGTAAGCCCATAGGTTTCTTCCAGATACAGGAGCAGATAGTTCATATCCGTGTCCGTGATGGCGGTGCCGATGCGGTGGTAGCCGATGGGCTTTACAATGTCCACTCGCTCGGTCAGCAGATTTTTTGCGATTGCCCCGGAAAGCAGCGGGTCATTCTGAAAGACGGTCAGGCAGTTGCGGATACTGTTGCGGACGCTGCCTTTCTCGGTGCTTTCCAGCATGGCCTTTACTTCCTCAATGCTCCGGGGCGGGGCTGCTTCTTGTATGGTCTGTTCTGCGGCCTGCCGTATCTTGGGCGGCAAGCTCTGCCATTCGTCTTTCAAGATTGCTCACTTCCTTTCCATAGTCAACGATAAGGACTGCCCGTTCCTCCATATCCGGGGAGAGCAGCACATCCAGCAGATATTCCACATGGGATTGCTTCTGCAAGGCTTCCACAAAAAGCGGGTGCCATGCTTCTTCCGGCATCTTAGGGGCATAGTCCCGTTTCCAGCGGCGCAGAAGATGGTAATAATCGGACAGCACCCGGAAGCAGTAACGCTCCATGCGGCAAAACCGCTGTTCCGGGGTTTCCTGCCGGGGTTTGGGTTTTCTCCTGCCGGGTGGTTCCCTGTCCTCATAGGGGATGGAGAACTCCTGCGCCAGCATGAGGGCGGCTTCCTTCGGACTGACAGCTTCCAGACGGGAAACAAAGTCAATCACATCCCCGTCTGCCTGACAGCCGAAACAGTGAAAGCGCCGGTCAACCTTCATGCTGGGGTTTTTATCAGCATGGAAGGGGCAGACACACATCCCGTTTCGTCCCACCCGGATTCCAAAATGCTCCGCAGCCTGCCGGGTGGTAACAGACTGCTTGACAGCTTTAAATACATTCAAATAAATCCTCCTGAAAATAAGAAAAGCGCCTGTCATTCTCGAAAAAGAAAATAGCAAGCGCCTATTAAAGTTCCATATCCTGTTTTTTCTCTGTGCGGGGCTGCTTCCGTTTCTCGGCCTGTTCTTCCCGGATACGCTGCGTCCGGCCTTTGACTGCCTGCTGGATGGACGGTTTCTTTCCCGGCTCGGCGGTCTGGCGGTACTGTTCAGACGGAAGAACCTGATTGAGCCAGTGACGCACATCCCGGAGAATCTTCACATCCTCCTGTAATGCGGACAACCGTTCCTTATATCCGGCAACTTCTCCGGCAAGCTGTGTCTGTTCCTCATTCAGCTTTTTAATGCTGTACTTCTTCTCCTTCAAATGCACCTTGAAATAACGGATAGCGGCATTATAGGCGTCCAGCTCGTCCCGATGGGCGGCGGCAAACTGTTCCCGTGGCTTCTTAAACCGGATGGCAGCATACTCCACATGAACCGGCTTATGGGCTTCAAAGTTGGCGATATGGGAAAGCAGGGTGTTGATTTCTTTCATACGCTGTTCTTTCGGCTTCATCTCTGCCCGGATGGAAACGGCCTGCCCGCTGACGGTATCCAGATAAGCGTCCAAACTCTGCACAGTGGACAGCTCCTTTTCCCGCAGATAGCGGATAGCTTCCATAACCTTGTTGAAATCGGCAACGCTGCCTGTAAGCTGGCCTTTGCTTGTCCAGCCTGTACGTTCCTCCCGGCGCAAATCCAGATATTTCCCCAGCAGCTCCGGCAGGGTGGGTTCCTTCGATTCCTGCAAGGCTTCCAGCAGGGCGGCTTTTTTCTCCTTCAGGTCTGCAATCCAGCCTTTCAGGTGGCGTACCATCTGCCGGATAGATTGCATAAGGGAATTGGCGGCTTTGATGTCCCGGTTCAAGTTGCCGATGTTGGTCTGTATCCCTCGTTTCTCCATCTGGCTGACTGCTGGCCCCATATGGACGGTGGGGATTTTATCAAGCCCCTGCCGTTCATAGGAACGAAGGTCAAGGCGCTCCGGGCGTCCGTTGGCTTCCAGATAGCGGTTAGCGGTAGCCGCCCAGCCCTGCCGCCAGATCTCTCCGTACTTCTGGTCGTTCCAGTCCACGGTATCCTCCTTGTGGCTTTTCCAGCTCCCGGACGGGAGCCGGATACGCTCGCCGTTCTCGTCAAGGTCATAAACCTTCCGGCTCTTGGGAAGCCATTTCCCGTTTTCGTCCATTGCCCGCATGGTCAGCAGGATGTGGGCGTGGGGATTCCCATTCCCTTTGTCGTGGATGGCAAAATCGGCAATCATGCCTTTAGAAACAAAAAACTCCCGGCAGTAGTCCCGGATAAGGTCGGCGTGCTGTTCCGGGGGGATTTCCCTCGGTATGGCAAGCACGATTCTCCGGGCAAGCTGGGAGTTCCATTGCTTCTCGATAGCTTCGGCGGCGTTCCACAAAGTATTGCGGTCTGCATACGCTGGTGGGGCGTGGGGCGGCAGCATGATTTCTGTATGGACAATCTCGCTTTTATGGGAATAGTATTTCTGCTTCTGGTCGTACTCGGAAAACAGCCGTTCCCCACTCTGGTAGGCGGCAGACGCAACGGCTGACTGGTGGTTGCTGCGCTGGATTATTTTTATATCATGGTGTGGACAGGGCATAGCGTTCCTCCTTCCTGTGGTTGATTTTGGGCAAAAGAAAAGCAGGAAACCGTTTCTGATTTCCTGCTTAGTGGTGTCGCTGGTAGGCGATTAGTATTCAGTTTTGAAGATTCGGGTCAGGTTGGCTCGATGATGGAAAGCTGTCTAATAGCTTAAAAGTTTTTGTTCGCAAATTTACTTGTAATTCCAGTTTCTGTTTTATAAAATCCAAAAATCAGAAAAATAATTCCAACAACTACTCCTGCAAATACGGTAGTCTGTGTAGAAATATTAAGAAGAAGTAAGGATATACACAAAACGATTTCTACCAAACCTAATGTTTTGCCAATACCAATAAAAATATTAGGTGCTATGCTTTGTGCATAATCCCAATGCTCTTGTGACTTCCGAGATGTAGGCGTATTGTATCCGTTACCGGATGTCATATCTTTTACCGGGTGCTTCTTTAAGATATATCCTACAAAAACCATAACAAAGGGTATGATGAAATTCAAAGCAATCAATCCATACATAAAACCATCTCCTTAGATAGTGTTCGTCATTAGCTTTATTATACTACGGGCAGTCCTGTTTTGGAATAGATAAATTGTAAACTTGCTGGACGGGAACAGCTTGCAGCGCAAGGTGTTCCCGGGCGGCAAGTCCACAAAGGGGTAGCTGGCGCAGCCAGCGCAGGGGAAGTGTAGCGTCCCCTGTGATGATTGGAAGCAGCCGCAACGGTGCTGAAAATCATCCGCTTTCCGCAGGAAGCCCCCGGCAGGGCGCAACGCACCGGCTTGACCGGTGTATAGTTGCGCCCTTACTCCGTAAGGGATTCCCCGGCTACCCGCCCTTTCACGCTTTCTGCAACTATTTCCTTCATGCCACTTTGAGAAAATGCCTGTTTCAGAATGTCCATCACATCCTCGTCTGTCAGCACTTCCGGCCTTAAAAGGAAACTTTCCAGCATAGCTCCTCTGGTACAGAGCCGGTGCGTCCGTTCCTTCCGGGTAAGCTGCTTCACCTGGTGTTCCAGTATTTTTTCTTCATGCTGCGCCCGCCGCAGTCTGGCTTCGCCTTTGGCAATCTCCTGATTCAGCTTTTCCAGCTTCTCATTTATCATGGCAGCCCTCCTTTGGGAAGCAGCGTGTAAATGCGGTTTGGTTCTCCCACACCCCGGCGCACCCGCAGGATAAGCCCGATGTCCTCCAATTCTTTCAGGGAACGCTTCACAGTGACGGGGCTGCGGGAGAGGGCTGCCGCTAATTCCATGATAGGAAAACGGACAAACAAAATGCCGTTGCTATCCTCTATCCCTGCCGTAAGGGTGGTGTTCAGCAGACGGGCATACATGACTTTTGCTGTGCTGCTGATCGGCAGCCGAAGCATTGCGGCGGGTAGCGGCATACAAGGCGGCAGAACCGTGTCTGCGCTCATAAATTCAAATTCCATTTAACTGATTTTCTCCTTTCGCTTGGCTCGTTTTGACAGGTAATGGGGGCAGTCTATCACGACAGCCCGGAAACTCTGCTTGCACTTATGCTGGCACTTCCGGCACAGGTCGTTGTAGGTCACACGCCCCCGGTCATTGAGGAAGAAGGAAAGCTCCAACTTCCGTTTCTTGCTCATTCTCGGCATAGTGCCTCCTATCATAGAAAATCCGCCCATTTCAGCCGTAACAACGGGAACAGGCGGATAAAGGTTTTTGGTGTCATGTTTCGGGGCGATTTTCAAGGAAAATACGGCCATAGAGCCGCTTTGAAATGCCCCATAGTATTACGGACGGGGCAGACTACACCCCGCCGATTTGTCGTGTTTGGGTAGCGTTTTGGTATCAGTTCTGCCGGGTTGTCCTGCTGTCGTTCCTGCCCCTGAATCTCACAGCGGCGTTTCGTTCCCGTTGGTACGCTCGCTGCGGTCAAGGTTCCTCCATTTCCTTGCCGCAGGTCGTTGCGCTACATCGCCGGGGAGCATATCCCATCAGGCCGGTCATTCGATTGGAAATAATCCATCGATGAACTGACTTAATCATAGCTCATTTTTGAACCCTTTCCCGTATGTCCATAAAATAGGAAAACCGCCCCAAAATCGAAAAATTCCACGATTTCGGAACGGTATATGGTATAATAAGGAATAACAGCGGCAGCCAGCCGCAGGAAGGAGCGATGTGTTTATGAAAACCCGCATTTCCGTACAGGAACGCCTGAAAGATTTACGGGTGGAACGGGGCTTGAATCTGGAAGAACTGGCACAGGAAACCGGCATTTCAAAATCAGCCCTCGGCAGTTATGAAAACGACAACGACGAATACAAGGAAATTAACCACGGCAGCCTGTTGAAGCTGGAAGACTTCTATCAGGTGTCGGTTGACTATCTGCTCGGCCTTACCAATAATCGGAGATATGAAAACACCCCGATAGAAGAATTACATTTGAGTGATGAAGTCGTGGAACTGCTGAAAAGTGAACGCTTCAATAACCGGCTGCTGTGTGAGATTATCTCCCATGAAAAATTTAAGGAATTGCTGGCAGACGCAGAAATCTATGTGGACGGGATAGCAACCATGCACTTCCATGACACAAACAGCTCACTGGCTGCTTTACGGGCTATGGTACTGGAAGAACACCCCGAAGCTGCGGCAGACCGGGCAATCAAAGTGTTGGAAGCCTGTCAGATAGAGGAAGAAGATTTTTTCTGCCATGTGACGCACAAAACATGGGACGTCATTCTCCATGATATACGCAAGGCGCACGAAAATGACAGCGAAAGTGCGCCGGATACCACGCCTGCCGATGAACTTATACGGGAAGTACAAAAGGCCATGCAATCTCCGGGGGACAGGGTTCAGCAATTCACGGAGATATTCTGCAAGGCGTTCCGGCTCAAATACAAGCGGCTCTCACAAGAGGAACGAAGCCTTTTGAAAAAGCTGTTCAAGAAATCCCCGCTGATAAAACAGTCTGGTATGAACTTCCGGCGCAGGCCGTGGAAATAAAAACAGCCGTTGTAGGATTTTGTTCCTACAGCGGCTGTTTTTATTTATGAATCTTCTCCAACAAAAGACAGGATATTTTCATCAGTTTGTAATGTAATTGTTGCGCTTTCTGAATCATCAGAATAAACTCTTGTTCCATATACGCCTGTAACAGGCTCCTCTAAATTTTCAAAAGTTAATCCGAGTTTCGAAGAAGAATTGTCAATCTTTTCAAGCGAATATGTACCTGTCCATTCTTGTTTATGAGTGTTATCTGTTAAGATAAAACTTTTTTCTTCAAAACTCAATGTCAAATCCAATACTGGTATGTCATCATGCACTGAACCTGAGAATAACATATTACCATCTAAATCAGTAATAAATTCTAAAGACCAGTTATATGATGATACCGACCGAGTTTGGGAAGAATCACACGAACATAAGCCTACACACATAAAAAAACATACGCATATTGCCAATAACCGTTTCATTTTACCTATTACCAACCTTAATTCACAACTGTTTTGCATTTAATTAGGGAAGTGTCACAGGGTAAGAAATAGCGAAAGCTCCACCGCCTGCCAAGGCATTATTAGCGGTAGCAACACCAGAAACAGAAACCGTTCCCTTATCTCCGCTATTACCTGTTCTTCCAGTATCCACATCAGTTTCGATTGTTTCTTCACCGTCGGCTAATTCTGCAAATGCCGTATTGGTGGATTTTTTGTTCATAAGCACATTAACTGTACCAGTCATACCAGTGAACTCCGGTTTTGGAGATTCATACCACGGTACATACAACTTCACATGAACTTGAATCCCATCATCCTCATCATAAGTTGCATAAGAGTTAATACGAACATTAGCGACTGCTCTTTTGGTGACACCATCGGAAATCATAACATCGGTTAAGTATCCGTCATATTCTCCAATGACTACCGGCTGTTGAGTATCCGTTATTTCCGTTGTTGTTTCCGCTGCAAAAGCAGGAACCGCACTCACAGAAAAAAGCATACAAAACGCTACCAACGAGGTAAACAATCTTTTACTAAATTTTTTCATAAACAATACTCCTTTCTAAAATGACCAGAACCTACATTTTTTGTATTCAGTTATTGGCAATATGCCACTAACCTGCAAGCACACTCTCAAATCATAAAATGTTTCAAATGTACTTGTTTTATTTTATGATAGCACTTATTTACATTGGGTGCAATAGAAAATATACACCATTAAAATTTAATTTTTTGTGCAAATCGAATCAAATATAAAATTATATCGCTTTAGATATTGTCCTGTTCTAATTTAATCACATTCATAATACCACAATTCAAGGCTTCACAAATGCGAACCAGCGTTTCCATGCTGATATTCTTTCCCTTGCCCATGTTGGCAATCATATTTGTGGTAAGACCGGCGGCAAGCCGCAAATCCTCTTTCCTCATGCCACGCTCTTTCAGTGTGTTCCATAGTGGCTGATAACTAATGTGCATAGGCTTCCCGCCTTTCTTTCCATCGTCAAGTGTTTTATACCCATTATAGCAGAAATCTTGCGTTTCCACAATATTTCTTGACTACACCGCCGGTTCTAAAAATGTCAACATTAAATTCGACATTTTTTCATATTTTTATCGTTTTGCCGTTTTGCACAATACGTAGCCTGTTTTATTGTATATTTTCACTTTTAGGCAGTGCAATAGTAAGGCTGCCACTGCTGCCAGCCTCTCACGCTCCCTATTTCCGTTCTTATGCAAGCTGCTTTACCTCTTCCTCGAATAGTTCCCCTGCTGAATGATAGCCATGTATTTTGCGTGGGTATCCGTTTATCCAGTTCTCTATACTCTCTACCTCTTCCTCTGTCCTGTCGTCAAAATTTGTGCCTTTCGGTATCTTCCGGCGTATCATCTTATTTGTTACCTCATTTGTGCCACGCTCCCAACTGCTGTACGGGTGGCAGTAATATACCTTTGTCCGCTTTTCTCCCTCGTTGATAATAGAACGCTGTAAGCCCTCTGCATCTGCAAACTCGCTGCCGTTGTCTACTGTGATTGTCTTAAATACCCGCTTAAACATATCAGCGCCCCATTTTCTTTCTAATCTATCCAGTGCCGCTACTACTGCCTCGTCTGTATGGTCTGGCAGTTTAAATATAATCTCGTTTCTGGTTTTCCGCTCTGTCAGTACCAGCAACGTATTTTTTGACTTTCCCCGCTTACCTAAAACGCTGTCCATTTCCCAGTTGCCGAACTCTTCCCGTGTATCTATCTCTTTCGGGCGTTTGTCTATACTCTCTCCTGCTGCCGCCCTTTTCTGTTGCCTCTGTACTTTCTTATAATTTCTCTTCTTATTCTTCTTTACTGGCAAATTCTTATTAGACAACTTAAGGAAAATACCCTTATCAATGTAGCTGTATAAGGTCGTTACGCATACTGTTACGGAAAAGTCCCCCTCTTTCCCCTGTGCTTTCAATTCTCCCAGTACCGCAGCTGGGCTGTAATCTTCATTTACTATTTTATCCTCTATATAATTTGCGTATGCAATATCGTTTCCTATTTTAAGCTGTGTACCCCTTGCCTTTAAATTTTCCTCTGCTTTCATTTGTGCCTTGTTTGGGCTATAACTTAATGTTTCTGTATAGTCGCTATTTCTGTGCATATATTCCCCTCGCTTAAGCTCATTGTATATAGTGCTGCGGTGTACGCCCAGCTGTTCTGCTATCTCTATCACGCTATGCCCTGCTTTTTTCAATGCCTCAATACTTATACGGTCTGTCCATGTCAGCTGTCGGCTGCCTTTCTTATTCGCCATTTCTGCTACCTCTCTTTCGTTCCTGTTCTTTCCCCATATACGACGAAAAGCCGCAAACTCTTTTACAAGTCTGCGGCTTATGCCTTTACCTATTTACAACACTTTTTACAAGCGGTGTATTTCTTCTTTGCTTGGCTTAGCGGTATGCTCTTTGGGTTTTTCATTCCCGAACAGTTAGGCTTACTATGGTATTTTTTGTTGCTACGGTCTACATATACTGTAGTTTCTCCCGTATGCTGGCTTACGCTGGGCGTTGTGTCCTCGATTACGTCAAGCTCTATATTGCACCCGAACGTCTGTACCCCCCCCCCAGAAATTTCCAGTATTTCTGCGGTGTAGCGGGCTTTCGGGTACTTTCTCGCTAAGTCCCCCGCCAGCTCTGCCGATAGATTGCCTATTACCTTATCGCCCCACTTTACGTATGCGGCAGGCTCTCCGTTGTATGTATACTTTTCTACTGTAATATCTTCACTGCCGGACATTCTGCTTAAAATATCCTGCCTGTTTTCTCCGTCCTCATTATTAAACGTCACGCCTACTACTTTCGTTCTGATTGTATCTAAAATTCTGCCGCCAGATACAGCGGCAGGCGCTGGCGTTCTGTTTCCGTTCTCTTTTCCTGCTCTTTTCTTTTTTAGTCCAAAATAGGCGCATACTGCCGCAACCACAATGCAGCCCACCCCGCCTGTTATATTTCCAGACGGCAGCGCCGTTAAGCCGCTTACTGCAAATAATGCAGCCGCTGCCAATAAAATTACCTTTTTCTTTGTCATAGTAAGCCCTCGCTTTCGTTTCTACTTCAATTCTAAAATTTCATCAGCAGAGGCGTTAAGCTCTCTGCAAATTTTCGCCAGTGTTATTGCATTTGGCGTAAGCTCGTTGTTTTCCCAGCGGCTTATATCTTTCTGGTATACTTGCAGGCGCTCTGCAAGTTCCTTTTGCGTCACGCCTGCCGCTTTTCTCGCTGTTTTAATGTTTTCGCCTAAATTCATGCCTTACCTCTCTTTTCTCTTGCCCTCAAAATGAAAGCAACCAGCAGCTTTACCAGTCCTACTGCTACTAAAAATACTCCTAATTTTAAAAGCATACTCTTTACTCGGCTTTGGGTTTGTGTTATATTTCTTATAGGCGGCGGGCTTATTGCCCGCCTGTTGGTTAGGGCTTTCGCCCTAACCTATGTACTTACCAATTATGATAAGTATTGTTCCTATGATTAAGTCTATCACTGCACTGATTGCCAATTCTTGCCAGTTGATAGGCTTTTTCTTTTGTTTCTTTTTCTTACCCATTGTGCCGTTTCTCCTTTCCAGTGGCTTTGCCTCTTATTTGTTCTTTTCTCCTTTCCATGATTTTATTATATACCTTTTTCGGTATATTGTCAACACTTTTGTATAGATTTCTAAGAAAATTGCAAAAAAATAGAGGGCAGACAGCAAACCGCCCACCCTCGAAAACTTAAGCTAATCTTGTGGCATAATCTAAGCTAATCCAGCCTGCGCCACTCTTCAAGCGTCCCCAGCCTGCGCTTGCGCCCTGTCCGGCTTTCACTTCCACAATGGTAAATACTCCCTTTCCTGTGGTTTCTCCTGTCTTTGCATAGTTCGTGCCTGCTCCCGTTCTGATATTAAGGTCTAAAATATCCACCTGTACGCTAAACGGAACGCCTGCGCTTGCCTGCTGCCCCGCTGCGGTATATACCGCCTTGCCGTTATCATCATATACAGTATAACCCGCCTTGCAAGCGCTCTTTGCATTTTCCAGCGACGTAAACGCCCCCAGCTGGCTTGCTGCGTCCGTCCAGCTCTTGCGCACTCTGTAATACTTTGTACCGTTTCCTGCTGCATACTTTTTATAGTATCCCTCGCCGTACTCTGCACGCTTTTTCTTTGCTGTTTCGCTCTGGTCTGCTGGCTTTTCATATCCAGTAAGAACGGCATCAGATGCAGCACGCACGCTGCCCGCCTTTTTCAGTGTGTCCATTACTGCTGTGTATCCCTGCAATTCTTCCCATAAAAAGCCCAGCTGCATATTAAGGTCTGCAATGGATACGCCCGCCTGTTTTGCATGATTAAGCAACGCCTGCTTTCTGCTCCAATACGTCCACTGCGCCAGCCCATAGCCTGCACTGTCCTTTACAAAATTGCCATAGCTGCCATTATCCACCGCTGCTGTATATTCTGCGTCCGTCTTACCCAGCTTATTGTTATAGGCGTTCTGTAAGTTGTTCGGCATAAGCCCGCTTTCAGCATACAGATTACCCATAATACCAGCCACGGCATAAGCATTTAAGCCCTTTCCTGTAAGAAAATTCCAGATTGTTTTTTCATTGCCGCCCTGCGGTGTTTCTGCCTGTCCGCTGATTTTACGCTTAAACTCGTCCCATGTGTGGGCGCTGGTGTTATATACATACGGGTTAGGGCAAATCTTGCCCGTTACGTCGTAATGTCTGATTACATGAGATGCAGGCACACCGTATTTATTCATAAGGTAACGGGTAAGCTCTGCCGCTGCCTCTACTGTTGCGTCCTCAAAATACCAGTCTTTATCTGTTGCGCCCATGCTCTTTGTGTTTTTCTTCCTTACGCACATTTCAATACCGATACTATTAGCGTTTCGGCACTCTGCGTGCTTATAGCTCGACGCTCCGCAATGCCACGCTATATTAGCGTCCTCTACGCACTGCCATACCTCGCCGTTAAATCCTACAAAGTAATGCGCCGACGCATTTCTATTGCCGCCGCCATAATATCGGCAGTTGTCCTCTGCGCCGCCCAGTGCGCCTACATAATGGATAACAATATACTTAATTCTGGAAACGCTGCCCTTATTGAAATTGTACTTACTTATCTTTCTGTTAATGTTCATATTTCCTGCCTTTCCGCATACAAAATAAGCGCCTGCGGTGTCCCGCAAGCGCTCTTTGCTGCTATGTCCTTATTATTCTTATCTTTCCTGTGTCCTGTGTTCCTCTACGTTGCCTGTGGTGCTGTCCCCGTCCAGTTCGTCTGTGTCCGGCAGTTCGTCCGTATACTTCGCCAGAAACTCCCGCACCTTTTCCCATACCTTTTTTACGGGCAGCCCGCATAATGCCATATTCTTAAAAATACTCACTACCTCATAAGCAATGTAAAGCAATGCGAAAAATTCAGCCACGCCCACGGTATCAAGCCCTAAATATGTACGTGCCTGCTCCGGTATAAATCCGATTAAGTTAATCTTAATCAGTACGTCGATTGCCAGCATGAATACCAGAGAAATAAGCATACCTACTTTTCTGATAGCCCCGTCAATGCCTGCGCAGCTGTTAAATTTCTTCTCTTTGATTGCACGCAGCACGCCAAAAACCGTGTCGCACACAATCGCCAATACTACCAGCTGGATAATTTTGTTATGTGCCGCCGCCTCAATAAATTCTGTAATAGTCATGTTCATAAATCCTGCCTTTCTCTTAATTGCAAATTTTCTGCCCGCTCTTTCAGCTCTGCGCCGTCGTAGCCTGCTGTCTGCTCCCAGCTTTCCAGAGTGGCTATTAAATCAGCAATAAGCCTGCTTTGCTTTTCTATGGTTTCCTGTTGTTCTTGTACTACCCTTAGTAAATTGCTACTCATGTACTCGCTCCTGCATTCTGCCGCTTAAGCAGCCTTTTCTAAGGCTGCCTCTGCCAGCGTTTCTATTTTCTTTCGTAGGTTATAGCTGTCGGCGTGTCCTGCGTGTCCCGTCCAGCTCTGTATACTCTTTTGTAACTGTTCTTTTGTGATTTTACCGCTCTCGCACTTCTTGATAGTACGCTTTATGCGCTTTATGCTGTCCTTTCGTACTTTCCTGTGCGTTGCCCTGTGTTTGTAGCCTACAAAGTCTATACCGTTCTTTGCTGCCAGTATGGTAGTTTTCGGGTTAAACTCTAACTTAAGCTCTTCCCGTAAAAATTGCTCTATCCGTGCAAGCCAGCTACGCAGCTGTTCCTTGTCTGGGCTTAATATTACAAAGTCGTCCATATAGCGTATGTACGCCTCTACGCCCAGCTCGTGCTTGATAAACTGGTCTAATGCGTCCAGATATATATTTGCAAATAGCTGACTGGTAAGGTTTCCTACTGGTATCCCTACGCCGTCCGGCATATTGCCGTTGTGGTCTATTATCCTGTCCAGCAATGCCAGTACCCCAGCGTCTTTTATAACCTTACGTATTTCAGCCTTTAATATCGCATGGTCTATGCTCTGGAAATAATGGTGTATGTCTGCCTTGATAGCATAAAGCGGCTGGTCTGGGTGGTATTTGTTCCACTCATACAGCCACTCTTTTAATGTATCAGATGCAGCGTGCATACCTTTACCTTTCCGGCAGGCGTAAGACTGTGATATAAACCGCTTATCAAATATAGGCTCTAACACGTTGTTTATGGCGTGCTGTACCACCCTGTCATAGAACGGCAGCGCCATTATCTGCCGCTCTTTCGGTTCGTACACCTTAAAGTAATGGT
Source organism: Ruminococcus sp. B05 (assembly GCF_003628495.1). Classification (NCBI taxonomy): domain Bacteria; kingdom Bacillati; phylum Bacillota; class Clostridia; order Eubacteriales; family Oscillospiraceae; genus Ruminococcus; species Ruminococcus sp. B05. The sequence continues at coordinate 16,874 of NZ_RBZR01000008.1, forward strand.
ATTCGCTCGGCTCATAGGCAAGGTTTAGAATATCTTCCCGCACCTTGTCTAAGTTTTCCTCTTTGTCTTTCGTAAAAATCAGTACGTCTTTTCTGTGGCGCTTACACTTTCTGGCTTTGTTATAGGCTTTCTGTACGTTTCCATAGTCGCCCATAGCCTCTAAAAGCGTAATGTGCCGCCCGTCCTTATCGGTAATGTATCCTACTCTCTTCAAGTATTAAGCTCCTGCCTTTCGCCGTAGCTACTAACCAGCAGCCGTATTTTTTCTCTTTGCCTCACGGCGGGACAGCCGCTCTGACTATAGGATATTAAACACTCGGTCTTATCCTTTTCTAAGTCCTTGCCAGTATTCCGTAGAACTCTGTGCCTGTAATGTTCTCACTAAGTCACACGCCCCACGAGCGCCAATGTTCGTATTGACATTCCACGGGTAGTTGTTGCAATTCACGGCACGAGCGCCGCAATTCGCCCCATTGTTCCAGTTGCCGCCCGCTATCAGCGCCGCCAGAGGCTGTAAGTAAGCAGCTGCCCCATATCCTGCTATTTTCTGGTCTTTACCTCTTCTATCAGTTCTCCCAGCATAACGCCTATTTCTTTCAGCTTGCGGCAGCTCTCGCCGTAGTGCCGTGCGTTCATGGCGCTATATTTCAAATCATGCGCCAGCCGCAGCAATTCTTTACTTTCCTGCAATGCCGTATCTACCGTGTATAAGTGGCTTTTCGTTGCCGTCTTATCCCACTTTATAACCTCTTGCAGCATTTCAAGAATTGCGTTTCTGGTCGCCGTCTGTAAGCTGAATTTCTCATACTTTGGGTACTTCGTAAGCAGAGGATAGATATATAGCAGAAAATCGTATATTTTCTGGTGTATAATATCTGTTTTTGTCTGTATGTCCATGTCTTACCCCCGTTTATCCGGCTGGGCTTTCGCCCGCCGTCTACAGAGAGTCACACGCCCCACGAGCGCCAATGCCCGCAGTGACATACCACGGGTAGCTGCTGCAATGCACGGCACGAGCGCCGCAAATCGCCCCACCGTCCCAGCGGCCGCCCGCTACCAGCGCCGCCAGAGAATATGCGTAATACTGGTAAATGTTACCAACGTTGTAAGACTTCTCGCCTGTGTTCAATGGGCTTTTCTTGTCCCAGCCCCACGCTACGCTTGCGTGGTAGTCTGCATTTGTGGCGTGTTCCGCTCTTGTAATAAGCTCGTCCAGCCACTCCCATACACGCCCCACGGCATCTACAACACCCACGGAAGAAACGGCATTTACTACGCTGCCCGTTACGCCTCTGCCTGTATTGCTGGTGGCGCTCCATGCGTTTGTATTTGCGTTATCCAGTCCGGCAGGGCTGCCAAAAGCATAAGCGCAAAACTCTGCATAGTTCGGCAGACGCTTACCGCTCTTTGCCAGACGTTCTACAAAGTTGTACCAGTTCATGCTTTCTGTACCCGTCATAGGTGCGCAGCCGTACTCTGATTTCAAGCCCTTCGCTCCGTCGTCAGAATTAAGGTAAATGTCTACCCATGTGCCGCCGCCTAAATATACCATACCCTCTGGGCTGCATTTCGGGCGGTGTCCCAGTGTCCATACAGAACGTGGTACAATGCCGTTGCTTACTGCACTTTCCCAGCCTGTGCCAAAAATAACGCTGCTGCCATTAAGCGGCTGTAAATTGCTGTCCACCTTGCGGCAGCGTCCATAATGAAAGCCGCCAATTTTACGGCTGTTTGTAGCGTTCCAGCCTGTCGGGTATGTAGAGTTAAGGGAAATTACGTATTTCTCGTCTGCGCTGTCAATTCTGCTGTCGCAGATATATACGTAATAGTCCTTACCTACCGCAAAAGCGCTGCCTGCGTCCAGATTAGCAGCCGTAAGAATGGTATTCGCTGTCTTGAAAATTCCAGCGCCGCCCACGGCAATTACGCAGCCCTCTACTACTGTCAGCTCATTTGCTCCGCTGGCGTAAATGTACTCATTGCTCGGTGCTACAATATCGCTGATTGTAGCCATTTTATTTACGTTCAAAAGCGCCCTTGCGTCGGTCTTTGTAACGTCGTCCACTAATAATCTACTCATACTGCTTTAATACTCCTTTCAGTGCTGCAATGTCGTCTGTTGTCATTCCTGCCACGGTGTCTGTGCGTTCCAGCGCAATTACCTTGCAGCCCGCTTTTACCGCTTTGGAAAGTGTAAGGGCTGTTCTGTCGTTTCCTGCCTCTCCTGCTGCCGCTGCCTCGTCGGTCTGGATATGTGTTACTCCCTGCACCGTGCCGGATACGTCGCCCGCTACGAATTTCATACCTACCGCTGCCTCGTCGCAGTAATATACCGTAACCGCCTTTTTCTCTTCCTCTACAGCTGCTACGCCGCACTCAATATAACGCTGGTTCTCTGCGCTCTCGATTTTCGCCAGCAAATCTGCTGCCGCCAGTTCTCCGCTTGCTACCATAGCAAGGCAGTTGTAATAATCCTCTTTTGTCTTTAATACTTTAGGAAATCCTTTCATGGTCTGCCGCCTTTCTAAAATGTATTTGCAAGATAGGAATTACCCACGTAGGTAGCCCCTAACACTGCCGTTTCTACTGTTCTTTCGTAATGCTGGCTCATGTATGCTGCACCCATGTAACACAATCCCAATACAGCATCATGCTTATAGTCAATGCCCCAGCCGCTTTCTACTCTCTTAAGTCGCTCGTCCAGCGCTGCTATTGCCTCTTTGGTTTCTTTCGTGCCTGCCTCTGCCTGCTTTTTCACTTCCTGCATGGCTGCTGCCAGCTCTTCAATTTGCAGTTGCAGGCTGCCTGCTATGTCCTCGCCCAGCTTGTCCTTGATACTCTCAAACCATGTGTTAAATTCGTTTTCAGCGTCCGACTGGAATAGCTTAATTTTTGCCATAAATTCTGTATAGGCGCTTAAAAGTTCCTTGTCCCAGTTGTCAAGCGTGCTTTCAAAACTGCTGTATCTTTCGTTAAACTGGCTCTCATACTGCGCAAATAAGCCCTCTGTCTTGCTTACGTAGCTGTCATATACGCCCGCAATCTCTGTAAGGTACTTTTCCATGTTCTGCTTATATGTGCTGAACTCGTCCAGCACGGCTGCGCTGTAGGTGTTGAAAAAGTCTGTAAACTGCTTTGTAAGCACGCTTGCGTCTATCTCTTCCACCGTTCCCGTCACAATGCCGCAGACTGCGCTATTAAACCGCTGGTCTGTGATATTCTGCGTCTGTATCCTTGTTACGCCCTTGCCTACGTAAATATCTGCAAGCGCAAGCTCCCATATTTCCGTAGTGCGTGTTACTGCCGTTGCTGTCGGCTTTGCAGACGGTGTGCCTTTCAGCACCGCAATATACATATCTCTTTGCGGCAAATCCCAGCGAACTACTACCCTGTCCACCCTGTTAAGCGCTCCCTCTGCCGTATCCAGTGTTACGCTAAGCGTTGCAGGATTTCTAAAGGCGTAGCCGTTTATAAAGGCATAGCCTGCATTTACTTTTATTTCCATGCCGCTGTAAGCTACCACCTGTAGCCCGTCGCTTGGCTTTGGAAAAATGCCGTTTGCAATGAAAGTAGCAAAGTACCACGCCCAATCCTCGGCTTTATATACCCTGTCGTACTCTCCGTCTACTGCCACGGCATTAAACGGTAAGCTGTTTGCCATTTCTGCTACCTCACTTTCCTAATCTGGTCTACCAGTGTCGGCAGGCTGTCGCCAAAAGTCGCCTCTATGGTTTCCTCGCCTTTCTGGTATGTTTCTGTTACTTCTGTAATGCGTGCATCTATCTGTATGCCCCACTTGGTTTCTTTGCAAGTAATACGGTCGCCTAAATCAAAATCAGCCTTAAATTTTAAGTTTGAATTTGTATTTATGGTACTTACAAAATTTATGTTCTTGCCGTAGTTTTCCAGCTCTGCGCTGCCTCTCGTTTTCAGCATTGCAATATAGGTATTCAGCGGTATTGTTACCTCTGTTTCCCCCTGCTGGTACTTTCTGGCAATGTCCGTAGCGTCGCAGAATACCTCTATCAAATCCAGCCCCGCTGCGCCCTCGCCGTCCACTGTTGTTACTGGCTGGCTGCCGTCGTCGTCAGCTGCTCCCTGCACATAAATAAAGTTGCCGCAGTTCTCTATACTGGCGGTATATTCCTGCTCGTTGACATTATCAAAATCTCTTGAAAATATGCAGGGCGTGTTACCCTCGGTATTTGTGGCTGTAAGGTCATTGCCCTTATACAGATAAAAGCCAAACAGTCCCTCTCTTTCGTTAAGCAGAATGTCATAGCCCAGCTTTCCAGCCTGCGCCCTTGCTTTTACTTCCTGCCCCAGCTGTGCGTATACCTCGTTTGCATATTCAACCGCCACACCGTCTATGGTTTCCTGCGCCAGAAATGTAAACAACGGAAAGCGCCGCTTTGTGCCTGCTGCGCTGCCGCAGTTGTTCTTTACCATAAGGTTTATAAGATACTGGTTTGTACCTGTTGCCACAATCTGCGGATAAATGCAGCGCTTATTAAGCCACCAGCTAAGCATATAGCCCTGTGCCTCTAACTGCTCTAAGCCGTTCTCGTCTTTGGTAATGTGTACGTAGGTTATCTGCGCTGCCCTGCGCCATACGCCGCCGTCAGCGGTCTTTACTTCCTTTTTCCCGTCGTGCTTGGTTATTAAATTGCCCTCTACCAGCAAACGGCTGTTATTGTCCGTAATCGGCGCAAGCAGGCTAAAAGTTCCTACGTCAAAATACTTTGTATGCCATAGCAGGCTTGCCAGCTCGTCTATAGCTCCCAGCGGCTGCACCGTCTTATCGAATACTCTAAGCTCCATACCGTCACACTCCTAAAAATTCCTTGCTGTAGAATATGGATACTTCCAGAGAATTTACGCCGCTGGCTGCATCATATCTAAACATATTGTCGCCTATGGCAAGCTGCATAAATGTACTGTCTACATCAATGTAGCGGAAATAGTCGGTTTCTACGCCGTCCCTTATCAGCTTAGCGCCCTTGCTGCCGTACTTCGTGTTAATCTCTATCACGTCGCCCGTTTTCATGGTGGCGTTAATCTGTATAAATTCCTCTGTATCCACATTAAGCAGTATCGGGTTTGAAACTGTCCCCAGTGCTGTAAACCTTATCCTCATTCCTGTGGATACGTCGCCCTCGTTGTAGCAGTCCACTATTACGCTTTCCGCTCGGTATCCGTATATCATGCTCTTTGTGCTGTCCTTTTCGATAACGCAAGGGAAATGCCACGCAGCCACCCAGCTTGCTATATCTTCCTTTGTTTCTTCCTCCTCCCGCCAGAACGGGTTAAGGCACTCTATCTGTAAATCAAACTCATAAAGTACCTCTTTCTTTAGTATCTTAGGCTCTCCATACGCCCTGCAATCAATCACACGCTTAAAGCCGCCGTACTCATACACCAGCGTAGCGCTAAGCTCTGGGTTAAATATCTTAAGCATACGGCGGCGCAGTTCCAATGCCTGCGCCTTATCCCGTGTGTTGATATGCCCCACTACGTCTATGTCCCTTGCCTCGATACGCTGCCCTACGTAGGTGTCGCCGTGCTGTCCCATACTGTTTGTGCTGTAAATGACGCTCGTAACGCCGGAAATGCCCTCTACGTCTTTACTTATGTTGCAATGGTATACGCTGTCTACTCCCAGCTCTAACCGCTCGCCCCTTGAATTTATGTAAGTCAGTTTTTCATTTTCCATGCGTTACACCGTCCTTGCTATCATTCTGAACTGTCGGGCTGCCTCTTTCTGCTGCTTTGCGTAGTCCGTAGTATTCGCATAAATATACTGATTGACAACTACGCCGCCTGCTGCACTGCCGCCACCTCTCGGCTTTGGCTTTTTGTCGTCGTAATCGTCTGTAAGCTCTTTGCCTACGTTTACCTTTGCGCCTACGTCGAACTCCTGCGGTACGCTGTCCTCAATCATTTTCTTAACGCCGCCGATTTCATCAGAAAAGCCAACGCCGATACCCTGCGCCAGATATACGCCGATTTCGTCACGCATCAGCTTAGACGGGCTGTTAATTCCAAATAATCCCTTAAGGAAGTCGGTAACATTACCTACCCAGCCGCTTATTTTGTCCTTTATCCACTGCGTAGCTCCATGTATGCCGTTCCAGATGCCCTCTACCATGTTCTTACCGAACCCAGCAAACGTACTGCCAATATCCTTAAATACGTCGGTTATGCCAGTAATTACATTTTTCATGCCCTCTACGGCTTTGTTCTTTACTTCTGTACCCCATGTAGCCACTTTGGAAATTGCGCCGGAAATGCTGTTGTATATCTTCTCTGGTATTTCCTTTACGATAGTAACAATGCCTGTTACCATTGTATTCATTACCTCTTTGGCTTTCGTAAGCATATTTGTACCCCACGTAGCCACTCTGGTAACTGCTCCTACTATGCTGTTCCAGATTTTCTGCGGTACTTCTTTCACGATAGTAACAATGCCTGTTACCATTGTGTTCATTACCTCTTTGGCTTTCGTAAGCATATTTGCGCCCCATGTAGCCACTCTGGTAACTGCTCCTACTATGCTGTTCCAGATTTTAGCAGGCGTTTCTTTCACAATCGTTACAATGTTCGTAAGCATTGTGTTCATTACTTCTTTGGCTTTGGTCTGCATATTTGCGCCCCATGTAGCCACTCTGTTAACTGCGCTTACTATGCTGTTCCAGATTTTAGCAGGCGTTTCTTTCACAATCGTTACAATGTTCGTAAGCATTGTGTTCATTACTTCTTTGGCTTTGGTCTGCATATTTGCGCCCCATGTAGCCACTCTGGTAACTGCGCTTACTATACTGTTCCAGATTTTCTGCGGCAGCTCCTTAACAATATCTATAACTTTCGTTACAAAATCTGTTATAACCGTGTCGCCTTTTTCCTGCATATTTGCGCCCCACTCTGCTATTTTCTCAACGCCCGCAGCGATTGCCTGCGGTATCAGAGTAGGCAGCTCTTTTATCTTGTTTATGATTGTTGTTACCAGCTTGCCTGCTGCCGTCAAAATCTTAGGCAGCCCCGTAATCAGTCCTGTTACAATGGCTGCAACAATCTGCGGCATAGCTGCGATTAAAAGCGGTATTGCATCTATGATGCCGTCAATCAGCGCAACTATAATATCGCCCGCACTTTCGATAATAAGCGGTATACCCTCAATCAACGCATTTATGATAGCCGTTATGATTTCCGGCAGCGCCTCAATCAGTACGGGCAACGCTGCTACCAGTCCCTGCGCCAGCCCTGTAATAAGCTGTAAGGCTGCTGTAATCAGCAGCGGTATATTTTCTATCAGCATGGTTACAATGTTCGTAACCACCGTTACGATTGTCGGCAGCAATGTAGGCAGCGCCTGTGCGATACCTTGCGCAAGGCTTATGAGTATCTGCATACCCGCCTCTAAAATCTGCGGCAGTAACTGTATCAGCATAGTTGCAATGCTGGTTACTACGTTTGTTATGGTCGGCAATAACGTAGGCAGCGCCGTTATAATTCCCTGCGCCAATGCCTGCATAATAGAGGGTGCGCTTTCCAGCACTGCCCCTGCTATATTCGTTATCACTTCCAATATCTGCGGTATCATTTGTGAAATATTGCTGATTATTCCAGTAACGCCCTGCTTTATCTTCTCGCCTGCGTCGTCCTGCCCCGCCATAAGGTCGCTTAGCCCGTCCATAATCATTGTGATAGACGGCAGCATTTCGCCAGTGATACTGTTCTTTACGCCGCTAAATGTCCATTGCAGGCGGCTTAAACTGTCCTCAAACGCTGCGCTTGCTGCTACTGCCTCGTCTGACATTATCATGCCGTATTCTTCTGTTTCGTCCATAAGCTGCTTAATTCCGTCTGCGCCAGAATTAAGCAACGGTAAAAGCTCGGCTGCGCTCTTTCCAAAAATATCCTGTGCGGCTGCATTTCGCTGTGTTTCATCTTCCATGCCCGCCAGTGCGTCTATGCTCTCTAAAAGCACCTGCTCCGTGCTTTTTATACTTCCGTCTGTATTTTTCAGCGATACGCCGATAGCCTCAAAACTTGCCCCTGCGCCTTTCGCTCCCTCTGCTGTTTTCCCCAGCTCTGTAGTAATGTTCTTAACGCCTTTTGTTAAGTCGCTTACGCTGCTGCCGCTTCTCTCGCAGGCATAGCTTAACTGCTGGTATAGGCTTGCGCTTATCTGCATTTTCTGGCTTTCCTTGTCTATCTGGTCGCCCGCAGATGCCGTATCACTCGCCATATCATAAAGTGCCTTGCCTGCTGCTACGGCTGCCGTGCCGATTGCCGCCACCGCTGCTGCCGTTGCTGTTGCAACCTTTTTTACAACCTCTGTAAAGCCACTGAATTTGCTTGTTGCCTCTTTCGCCTGTTTGCCGCTGTCCTCTACCTCGTTTCCCATTCCGTCTGCGGCTTTTTCTGCCTTGTCCAGCTCTGTAGTGGTCTTTCCTAACTCTGTTTCTGTATTCGCAAGGGCTGTTTTCTGGTAATTAAGCTGCGTTTCCAGCTTTTTACTTGCCTCGCTGTTCTCTCCTGTAGCCTCTTTGCACTTTGCAAGGGCTTTTTCTGTTTCCTCTACCTTTTTCTTTTGTTCGTCGTAAGTTTTGCGTAATACTTCCTGCTTGGCTTTCAGCGCCTCTGCACTGCTCGCATTGCTCTTATACTCTGCCGTTACAAGTTTCATTTCAGAGTTAAGCAGCTTAAGGGTGCTGTTAATCTCTTTGCAGGCTGCTTTATACTGTGCCTCGCCGTCAAAACTAAGTTTGGTTTTAATATTGTCTGTTTTATCAGCCATGATTTACAAGCCCCCTAACGCTATGTCTATGTCGTCCATGCCCTCTGCTGCCTGTGCTGGTGCGCTGCTGCTTTCCTGCCCGAAAATGTGCGGGTTATACTCCTTGTGATAGCCGAATAGCTTAATAATCTGGTAAGGTGTCTTTTTCCACGCCTCGCTTTCCGTGTAATGCAGCATAGCCATTGCTATATAAAGCAGCCGTGCGGTGTCTATTCGTCCTGCACGGCTACTCTGTTTCCCTCTTCTGTTGTGTCTGCCTCTCCGTCTGCTGCCTCTTTCTCTTCCCCGCCGTTTGTGGAATATACAAAAGCAGAGAAAATAGCGTCTTTAATCTGCGGCAGATTGCCGATATGAATTAACTTACCTACCTGCTGCTCTGTAAGCGGTGTTTCTCCCTCTTCCATGCCCTCGTTGATAATGAGGGTAAGCAACCAGCGTAAATCTTTAATCATGGTCGGGTTACTCTGGTCAAAAGCCTTGTCCAGCTTGTCATATCCCCCAAATCTGTCCTGCATCTCGTCCAGTGCATTAAGGGAAAACAGTAAATAATAGGTCTTGCCGTTCAGTTCTACGGGCATACGTCCGTCTTTAATTGCGCTCATGCTATAAATTAAGGCGCAGCCTGCGCTGCGCCTCTCTCCTTTCTCTTATACTTCCTGCATTGCCGCTGCCGGTTCGGGTACGGCTGTAAACCATGTCTTAGCCGCCTTACTGTCCTCTGTTCCCACAAAGTCTGCTTTCCAGCGGTTATCTTTCTTTCTGGCTGTAAAATCTGCCTCAATGTCCGGCGTATTAAACTTGATGCTCTCGCCCTTAGTTTCATACTTTTCAGACGGTACTTTGAATTTTGCTTTAAGCAGCCATACATAGCGGTATTTGCCGCCCGTTTTCTTTGCTCTGAACCCTACCGCAACATACGGCGGCTCGTCCTCTTTTCCAGCCCATACTACGCTGTTCTCGTCCACTTCCTGCCCCAGCAGCTCTGCCAGCACTTCCGGCGTAAGGTCTTTAATTCCCAGCTTAAGCGTGCCGCTTGCAAACTCCGTGACGCTCTCGCTTAACGTATCGTCTGCATATAAACTGCCGTCTGCGGTCTTTACGGATAAATCGGCTGTCATTGCCTCTGCCATTTTCTTAGGCGCTCCGTAGCTTTCTACGCCGTCTGCCTCTGTGCATACGGCATAATATAAATCTTTCAGTCCCAGTGTCATTGTTTAATCACTCCTCTTTCAAAATCTCGACTGTGATAGGCACTAACCAGTACCCCGTTTCTGTTTCGTAGCTTTCTGCATCTATGCTGTTGATATAAACGCCTGCTGCTATCAATACCTCTTTTGTCTTATCAAGCTGCGCCTCAAAATCGCCCTTATGGAAAAGCGTAACTCTATACATTTCCTTGCGCTCTTTCTCTTCGTCGTCTGCATTTACCGCAGACGTACCCAGCAGCCGCAGAAACGTATAGTATGCGTCCGGCTTATCCCGTCCAGTGTATACGCCCCTCTGGGCTGGCAGCCCTGCGCTTTCTAAAATCTCCTGTATGCTCATTTGCCCGTTTCACTCTCCCATATACTGTGCTGCGCCTCTACTACCTTTTCGTGCGCCTTGGCGTTTGCCGTTGTCATATACGGGCGTGCCTGCTGGCTGCTTGTCCCGTATTCTGCCACAAAGCCGATTGTTGCATAGCGCACTTTGCTTTTATCGCCTTTCCTGTCGTTTCCATGCCCTGCCCGTCCCTGCGGGTATATCTCTACGTATTTCTCCGTATCGTCGCCCTTTACGTCCGTAGCTTTTATGGAATTGATAAAACCGCCCGTTTCGTTCAGTCCCATTGCCTGTGCCTCTGCTTTCTGTGCCTCTATCAGCACATCTGCGCCAGCCTTAAGCATTTTCGGTACTGCCTCAACCGTGGCGGTTTCTCTCCTGCCGAAAGCGTCTATAATATCTTCCAGCCCGACTGTATTAAATTCTCCCATGCTTACACCTCGTTTCTGTGGCGTAAATCTGTAAGCGTAAGCTCTATGGTGTCTGTCCCTGTATCGTAGGTCTTAAGTACAAAATAGCGCCGCCCGTTTACTTCTACTACGTCCTCGCCGCCATAATCTGCCTTGTGTACCTCGTACTTTGCCTCTACCAGCTTTCCTGTCTGCTGGCTCTTAAAATATTCACTGTACCCTACTGATTTTTTATTACAGAATACAGTGCGGGCGCTTTCTTCCGGCTTTACTGCAAAGCCGTTTTTATTTACCCTGTTTTCTCCGCTTACCTCGCTTATTAGCGTTATCTCGTCTATCCAGTCCATTTTTACCACTCCTTTAGGTGTCCGTTTCGGACACATAGCCCAAATAGACGCTACCGCAATAACAGTTACCCAGATATGCAGCGTCGGTTTTATGCTCTAAAGCATCTATGCGCCCGTCCAGCGTTTCCATATTGTCGTAGACTTCTGAAAACGTATCATTTACAGCCTGCATATTGCTGTTTTCTCTGGCTGTTATCTCTGATACCAGCGCCTTTAAGCTGGCAAGGCTAAACCACCTCATACCAGCACCTCACTTACGCAAACATGGCTTTTACTTCCTGCTGCGTAATCTCTGTAAAGTCTGCCTCTGTAAGTGCAGTAAGTCCTTTGGTTACTGTAAATTTTCCTGTCTTGTTGTCATACGCAAGCCCTGTTACTACATTGCCTGCCCCCGTAGACGCTACGCTTAAGTCGTCCAGTTGGATAAGTCCCGCTACCACTGCCCACACACTGACTGCAGCAATAGTTCCCGCAGCCAGACTTTTCGGTTGTATACTCGGCAACAACTTTTTAAACGCTAACGGATAGTTCATAAGAAGAACCATCAGCCTGTCCACCACTGTACTGCCTCTGCAATATTGATACAGCCAGGTACATTTATTTACCACATAAAATACAACCACATACGGAATATGCAGAAGAACCTTTTTTATCACTTCTGCGTTCGGGGGACGCACCTGAAATCCTTTCAGTTTTTTCTTTATATTTTTTATCCCACTCATAAGGTCGGCTCCTTCTGTTTTTCTTTCGATTTTTCCCGTTCTCTCTGTTTATCCTGGCTGCGGGCTGCGATTGCCTGCTGTAATTTCTTACGGACAGACGGTTTCTTTGTTTTATTCAATGTCTTTCCGGTAAATTCCCGAAATGCCACTGTCATCACATCCACATCCCTTGCCTTGAAGAAAACAAAATATCTCGGTGGAACTACGGACTTATCACGTTTCAGGCTAAAATCAATGCCATACTTTTTTGCCACTTTTTCAAAAGCCTTAATATTGTTATCCGTAATCTCAATGTTGGAAAGCTGAACATTCTGCTGTGCCAGCTTCTTTAAACTCTGCTTCCCATGATAATCTTTATCTGGCGGTCCTTTTACCTGCTGTTTTCTTGCTTTCTCTGCTTTTTCTTTCTCTATTGCTGCCAGAAAACGCATCATTGCCTGTTTCAATAAGCGAACTGTCACTTTTCCGCCAGTGATACACAGGGACACTGTTTTTTCATTCACTTCTTCCTGCATCAATCTGTTCCTTTCTATGGTTTTCCAACAGACGGTCTTCCTTTGCTCCTACCCGGATACAGCAGTACAGAACAAAGTTGACTGCTAATACCAGAAGAATCCCTGCAATAATCAATAACGTTCTCATTTTATACCCCTTTCATCATTCAAAAGGGCATCTACGACTTTGCTGCCCATAAATGCCCCTCCATTAACTTTTATTTTCTTTTTTTTGCAATCCAGACTGCTGATACACTGCCTGCCATGCCTGCAATCGCAAGCAAAATCCAAATCAGCATGTGTGTATTATCTCCGGTTTTCGGTGTATCTGTTACCTGTGTAGACGGTGTTTCCGGTGTTGGTGTTTCTTCCGGTTTTACCTCATCTTTCATCACTACTTTCTGGATCTCTCCGGTATTCTCCACTGTAAATTTCACATCTTCCGCTACCAGATATCCATCAGGGGCAGACTCTTCACGAAGTGTATACTCCCCAATCGGAAGCATTTCTATGTAGTGTGGTTTTTCCTCAGAAGTCCAACTCTCTACTGTCTTACCGTCTTTGTCAAGAATGGTCAGTTTTGCTCCTGGCAGTTCCTTACCGGAAATATCTGTTTTGGAAATTTCTACCTTGGTCACATCATCTTTCATTTCGATTTTCTGTGGCTTTGCAGTGTCTTCAACGGTAAACGTGATGCTTTCTGCTGTCACATAACCATCTGCCGGTTTTGTTTCTGTCAGAGTATATTTCTGTCCGACTACCAGTTCTTTGATGATATGAGCTTCTTTACCGGAAGTCCAGGAATCTACAACTTTACCGCTTTCATCAGTTACCTGTAACTTAGCTCCTTCCAGTTCTTTTCCGTCTGTCAGGGAAGTCTTAGTGATCTCGATTACAGTCGGCTCGTCCTCAAAAGTAAAGGCATAAGATACTTTTTCCTTTTCTGCACCCTCGTACTCAAACGTGAACTCCTGTATTTCATCCGTCGTTGCAAATCCAGATGCCGGTGACGTTTCTTTGATATAATACGCAAAGCCAATCGGTAAATCTGCCGTAAAAGTCAGCTTGCCTTCTTTGTCCGTTGCCAGTTCCTCAATCACAGTATCTGCTTTCAGAATTACTTTTCCGTCTGCTCCTGTAATATCCTCTTTGGCACAGAGGGCAAATACCGCACCTTCCAGTACATGATCAGAATCTTTCTCTTTTTTCACAACTTCCACTTCTGCTTTCTGGCGGTTATTCTGCCAGTCAGCAGAGTAAGTGACTTCTGCAGTATCCTGATCCCGGTATGTCAGATCAATCTCTCTCGCTTCATCATCCAGTACAAAACCGTCCACTGTAGCTTTTTCTTTTACATAGTATTTACCCAGCGGAAGTCCCGATACCTTTGCAATACCAGTATCGTCCGTTGTAATGGTTGCCACCAGCTCGTCTTTTTTATAATGATCTTCACCTTCTCCGTCAGCAGATTTCACGTCCTCTAAAGCAAATACTTCAAAAGTAACATCTTTCAGGCTGCCTGTTACATACTGGAATAAATGGCTGATCCATCCTCCAACGGAATCCAGTGCAGTTACTTTATCCAGAAATTCTCCCTGTTTATTGATGATAATCGTTCCTGTCGGCACATCATCTTTCATTTCAACTTTCTGGATTTCCCCGGTATCTTCAATCGTAAAGGTAATCTCTTCTGCCTTGAGGTATCCATAAGGAGCCATCTCTTCCCTGAGAATATAGGTTTCCCCTACAGTAAGTCGTTCAATCAGATGCTGCTCGCCTTTTACAGATTTCCATGTATCAACTACATTTCCATCTTTGTCCAGAACAGTAAGTGTCGCACCTGACAATTCCACGCCAGTAGTTAAATCAGACTTGGAAACTACAACCTTTGTAGGCTGGTTCTTAAATACAGAAGATAACTGTACTACCTTAACATCCTGTCCCTGATATTCTGCTTTTACTTCCAGAACTTCATCAGAAGATACATAACCATCTGGTGCTGCAAGTTCTTTGATATAATATTCACCAAATGGAAGATTCTGTGTAAGTACAGCCTTTCCATCTTCTCCGGAAACAGCTTTTCCAAGCAGTGTGTCTGCTTTTACAATTACAGCTCCATGAGCTTTCATATCATTCTTTGCATAAAGTCCAAACTCTGCTCCTGCAACGGCTGCTTCTGTATCAGCATCCTGTTTTACCACAGAAATTTCTACTTTCTGACGGTCATTTTCAACGATAGCTGTCTGTTCAATGACTGGTGTTTCCTGATCTTTGTAAGAAAAAGTAATGATCTGTGCTTCACTGTTTAAAGCAAAGCCATCCGGTGCTGTCTTTTCAACAATCTTATAACTTCCAAGCGGCAGATTTTTCAAGACCGCTTTCCCATCTTTATCCGTTGTAACCGTTTTTACCAGTATTCCAGCAGCATATTCCAGAATACGGTTTCCATTATCATCTTTCTGGAAATCTGCAGTATAGATGTCCTCGGCAGCGTAAATCTCAAACTCTGCCCCTTCCAGATTTTCTGTCTGATATGTAAAATCATCCTTGAATCCGTCCAGAACTTCGCCCTTTTTCACGATAGTCAGTTCACCCTTAACAGGATGGTTCTCATAAACTGCTTCAATGATCACATCCCCGGAAGTTCCGTCCATCTGGTATGCAGTATTGGAATCTACTGTTACCTCATAGTAATTTTCATTCAAAGTATATCCATAAGGTGCATTTACTTCCTCAATGCGATAATGTCCGATTTTAAGATTCTGCGGAAGAATCAAATATCCCTGCTCATCTGTAAAATAGGATTTATGTTTTACCGTAGTCGGATAAGTTGTTACCTGCTCCACATATTTCTCAGTGTCCATGTTGAAAATCTTGAACTCTGTATTCTTCTGAAGCACTGCCTTTTTCGTCTCATCATCCTGTTTGATGATTTTCAGTTTCGCTTCAAACTCGTCATCCAGAAGCACTCTCCATGTCTGTGGCTGGTTCGGGTTGTTCTCAGTGATACGCACTGTAAAATCATCTACCGGAGTGTAATTATGAGGTGTCGTGGTTTCACTCACAATATAAGTTCCATAAGGAATCGCAATACTGCAGGCATAACCTTTTTCATCTGTAAAGATTTCTGTTGCTCCGTTTTCCCCGATCACTACCGGTTTTGCAGAATCAAAATCATAGCTTCCATCCTCTTTTACTTTCAGGGAAGATACCAGATAAGCGGTAAATCCTGCCCCTTTCAGTAAGTCGGCATCGGTCTTTCCGTTATTTGCCGCCTTGATAATCTGGAATGGCTGTTTCATTACCTGCTCCAGAGACAGACAGTCACGTTTTACTTCTGCTACAAGATCTCCTTCGTAATTGCAGACCAGATCATGTTCTTCTTCATCTGCCAGATAACCAGTTGGAGGAGTAATCTCTTTCACATAGTAATTACCAAGATATAATCCATCCACAGAAGCCTGTCCATTCTCATCTGTCGTAAGAGTGGCAACCTGTTCTCCTGCTTTATAGATCACGCCAGTAACACCATCCGGATGCACAATATCCTCACGAGCATACAGTCCATATACTGCTTTTTCCAGAGTGGCATCGCCCTGTGGAACTGCCTTTTTGGTTTCTTTATCCTGCTTCTGCAGAGAAATCTTAGCTGTCACACGTTCATTTTTGAATGTATGCTTGAATGTCTGTTTTGCTTCTTTATCATTCGTATAAGAGAAAGCAAACGTATAAACATCATCGGTGTTTCTCACATACCCTTCCGGTGCCTGCACTTCTTTCACATCATAAGAAAATCCAAGCGGCAGGTCTACTGTAAACTTCGCTGTTCCGTCTGCTCCTGTTGTCGCTTTCTGGATCAGTGTCCCTTTCTTTACAATGACGGTTCCATCCATGTTGGTAATGTCACTTGCAGCATAAAGTCCAAAGATTCCTCCAGCTAGAGGATTTTCTGTATCTTCATCCTGTTTTGTTACCATTACTTCTACTTTCTGTCTGTCATTAGTAAAGGTTGTCTCAATGAAAACAACATCCACATTCTGTCCTGCATAGGATAATGTTACTGTCTTTTCCTCTCCGGCATTATAGAATCCTGTCGGAGCCTGTTTCTCTTTTACGATATATGTACCAAGACACAGATTTTTAAGAACGGTAGCTCCGTTTGTATCTGTTGTCAGATTCTCTTTTACCAGATCACCCTTACTGTAAACTTTTGTACCATAAGCAGTTTTAATATCTGCTCCAGCATACACATCATAAACAGCACCACTCTGTCTGCGTTTCTCATACTTAAATGTTGTTCCATTTTCTGTTACATCTGCACCAACCAGAACCTCACCTTCTTTATAAACGGTAAGCTGTCCCATCTGTTCTTCATCTGGAACGGTAACGGTTGTGGTCTTGCTGACTTCCAGTTTCACATTGTAAGCTGTTGCATTGATACGGTATCCGCTTGGAGCTGTAATCTCTTTCAGATATACAGTATCCTGTGTCTTAGTGATCTGTACGGACGCTTCACCGTTTTCATCCGTCGCAGGTAACTGTGTGATCAGTTTTTTGCATTCTACATCACTGTATAATCCAAACACAGCACCAGACAACTTTGCGTCTGACTTGGCATCTTTCTTGATCACCTTAACACTTGCCTGCTGTACCCAGGATACTTTAAAATCTACATATTTCTCATCATCAACGCCTTCACCAAATACCAGAGCCAGATCCTGGTTTCCGGAACCTGTTGAAATCTTATAAGCTGAATAATCTTTGGTAATGCTTCCTTTCATGGTTGCAGACCAGCTTCCTGCCACATCACTCACCTGTGTTAATGGTGCAGACAGATAAAACTTTGTACCACCACAAATTTCTACGCTTTCTCCAGCTTTACTTGTTTTATCTGTTGTCAGGTTATGAAGCTGTACACCTGCCGGAAGTTTCATGGTAATGGTCTGTAACGCATCCGCATTAAATGTAATATCCTTTGTTCTCTGACTGTTACCATCCACATAGGCTTTTACATCTGCATCCGAAAAGGACATTGCCACATCTGGAATTTCCGGCTGTGAAATACAGTAATTATAGAGTTTCATTGCCAGATTCTGTGCTGTACTGTTTGCACCTGAAAAAGCATCCCCACTTCCATTTGCATAAGATGCTGCCAGGTGTACCAGAATAAATCTGGCTCCTGCACTTAAATTGCCGTATCCGTTTTCCTCTGTAAAAAATCCATCATCACCGGAAGCCTTTGTACCGTAATAGCACACTTTCGCAAGTGCTTTCCCATCACCAACTTTATTGATCGTATAGGTTCCACTTCCAGGCCCTGGTTTAGATGGCTGCACACAATATGCTGTGGCAGATACATTTCCAAATTTTACAGTATACTGGTAAGTCAGATATGTTCCATATCCGTAATCTGCATATCGGTATTCTGCTCCTCTGGTCACAGAAACCTGCTGTGAACTTCTGGCATTGCCTGCCGCAGCCATAAAGGTTACTGTTTCTCCGGCTTCCATTGCATACAGATTAATGCCATTACTCTCTGCCTGTTCCAGTACTTCTGAAACGGTTAATTCAGATTCCAAATCTGCTGTGCTTTCAGAATTTTGTGTTTCCCGGTGCGACTCCGAATCCTCCTCGCTCTGCTCCGTATCCCCAGTATCATCCTCAACATTCACTGTACTGTCCGAAGAACGCTCTGACTGCACTTCTGTTTCCGGTTCTTTCACTGTAATATTTCTGCTGATTCTATAAGCAGGATGACCGCTGACTGGTTCTACTGCATAGACAGCCTTGTAAGTATCCGGTGTATGTGTGTCAAAATCTGTACCAGTTTCATTCTTTGCTTCATGAAATAAAATCTTGATTTTGCTTTCATCTACACCTTCGATTCCAGACAGATCAACTTCTACATCAAATTCCTGCCCGTAAGAAAGTTCAATATCATTTGCCTTTACGATTTCATCCGGATCAAGGGAATCTTGAACGTCTTTTAATTCTGCATACTGTTGTTCAAATGGTATTTCTTCCGGTTCTAATTCAGAAGCCGAAACTGCTACTGGCTGAATAATGACAGAAGCCAGTGTTGCGACTGCCATAAATCCGGACAAGAATCTTTTGAATCTCATTTTCATTTTGACTGAATCCTCTCTTTCTTCTATTATCTGCTCTGTTTTCATACAGGCTCACACCTGCATTATTCAATCATTGGAACCACCTCCCACATCTTATTGCTGATACAGAAATAACTCTGATAACAGCACATTCATATGGCAGTGCCTTTTTTGAAACACCGCCACATGGTATCTGCTGTCATCCTGTAAAACAGGAATGACACTCAGGTAAAGTTCAGGATCAAGCATTAAGCCGCAAGAGGTAATTCGTAATAGTTCCTGCAAAGGGTGCCTCCCATCTGTATCCCTTCACGTTTTCACCGGATTCCCGCCGCAAAAATGCGTAGCTGAAAAATTCCGGGTATCCTCTCGCTGCTGGTATGAAATTGTCAAGGTGCAATTTTTAAGGGGTTTTATCTTCTTGAATTGCAAATAGACATTTGCCCCTTCACTAACTGCATGTGTGAAAGGGCAAAAATTAACCTGTTTGAAAAATTTTTTAGATATTTTTATTTCAACATTGTTTTATGTGTTTTCCAGTTGTTCTTTTAATTTCTCCAATACTTTCTTCCTCCGGTTTCTAATCGTCTTTGGGCAGCACCCAAAATACTGTGCTGTTTCTTTTACTGTAAATTCTTCAAAAAACAATAGCGTTATCAGTTCCGCATCCTCTTTAGTCAAATATCCCAGAGCTTTTTCCAGTTCCTGTATTTCTGACAATCTGATAACGATTTCTTCCGGTGATACTACCGAAAAAGAGCAGTCATAGCCTTTTTCCTGTAATTCCTCCATGCTGCATACCCCATGCCTCTGCATTTTTTCAACCTGATATCGCTCTTTTCTTCCAGCCTGATACCAGGCCAGATATACTGCCCTGGTAACTTCCACAAATGTATCATTTATACGCAACATATAGCGTTGTCTTTCTTTTGGCTTTTTACCAGGCATACTTCCAGTCTCCTTTTTTCAATGTTCTGGCAGAGTCATCCGAATTATTCCGCATTTTCTGCATTGCCTGTGAAATACACTTTGATACTGCCGGAACTGTAATACCCAGTTCATGCGAGACTTCTTTTTGTGTTTTCTGCTGAAAATAAATACGATGGATCATCTGTCTCTGTCTCTCTGTCAGCAGATTCATCAACTCCCTGACTGTTTCCTCTGCAATGATTCTTTCAAGCAGACATTGTCCTTTATCTGCCAATTCACACCATTCTTCGGAAATACAGCTATACGAAATGCAATTATTATGTTCTCGTGTTTCCCTGTTTCTCCACAGCCGGTCTTCGCCTTCTAATATCAGCCTTACATACCAGGGTTGATCATCAAAAAAATTCTCCTCAACAACTGCTATTTTTCTTTCTGCTTCATACACATAATCTCGACAGGTAAATAGCGGAAAAACCGTTGCATAGTCCCCCACACAATAGAGAACATATCCGGTCTGATATGCGATAATTTCCGCACAATCCATCAACCTCTGCTTCGCAACTGCTACATCGTTTTCTCTTAAATATTTAGCGGACGGAACCTTTCTTCTTTCTTCCCTGTTACTTACAACCTGTTTCAATTCCTGCAACGTCAGCATAATTACCACCTTTCTGCCTGCTGGCAACAGGTGCCCATCGGCAGAAAGGATAGGATTCTTACTGATCAACTGACAAAAAGGGCAGTAAAAAACAGCTTCCGGTACACCCGTTTTTTTTAACGAGAGCCTGAAACTTTCTTACTGCCCTTTCTAATAGTTACAATATTCTCTACTTTATTTTCCGTCTGATGCCAGGATCAGACTTCTTGGCATTTCTTTCTGCTTTTATGTTCTTTTCATTTTCCATCAAAACAGAATAGTCTCCCATTGCATCATAAGGACACTGCCTCCGATAAAGCAAATTTTCTTCCCTTGTCATCCATCCTATCTCCCT
The DNA here is from genome assembly GCF_003628495.1 of Ruminococcus sp. B05. Classification (NCBI taxonomy): domain Bacteria; kingdom Bacillati; phylum Bacillota; class Clostridia; order Eubacteriales; family Oscillospiraceae; genus Ruminococcus; species Ruminococcus sp. B05. The sequence goes on from NZ_RBZR01000008.1 coordinate 37,218, forward strand.
TCTTTATCTCTCTGTTTTCCATTTTAACAACACAGGATTCTATTATCCTTAGCATATATGGGGAGTTTTTTTATTTTGCACCCCATATATGGTGAAATTTCACCTGTACTCATTAAAACTGTCTATCAGAGAATCTATGGTCTGCATGATAATTTTCTGCTCTTTCCATTCCATCTTCTGAATACGGCAAAGCACTTCCTGAACTGATTCCTGCTTCTCTGTACCGCCTCCCTCTTTTCCCAGCAGGAGATTGGCATCCGTTTCCAATATCTCAATTATCTTCCTGAAAATCTCAACAGACATTGCCGTTTGCCCACCTTCAATCCTGCTGACCGTATTGACACTGATACCTGCTTTTTCCGCAAAAGATTCCTGTGACAACTTCATTTCCTGTCTGCGTTTTCTGATCCGTTCTCCCAATTCAATAAGTTCTGTGGAAATTGCACGATTGCTCAATACGGTGTCTCCTTTCCTGCAATTTGTCCCAACTTTACGCCATTGTGTCGCAAAGTTTCCCGAAAAAAAGCAGCTAATTTTTGTCTTAGCTGCTTTTCAAAAAATCTATTTCATTTTATTCTCGGTATTTTATGTATCCCTGTAATCAGAAAAACGCAGAGATAAATGATCGCCTGTCCAATCATTGCCAGAAGAACGATGCTTCCGATCAATCCTCCAATCAGAAAATTCATCATCCATACTGCCAGCGTTCCTCCGAGGTCAAAACCTCTTGGAACCATCCAGACACACATTTTTCCTATTCCAAACGGTATCCCCATCAGGAGTAACAGCAAGAAATAATTGCACTTCCCATCCTGGATACAAAACGGTCTTAATACTGCAAACAATACCGTAATCACCAGCACTGGTGCTATCACTTTTTTAATCATCTTCTTCATGTTCCCTTATCCTCCATACATATCGTGATTAACTTCTGCCTGATAATAACTGTTTATCGTTGCCGGGGCATTATACAGGGCGGTCAGAAGATACGCTTTAATATTCCCAACCTTGGTCGTATTCCGGTTCAGACAGAACAGCACATATTCGATATGCGAATAATTCAGTTTCATAAACCTGCTTTTTACCAAAGCAACTGGTTTTTCTACTCCTGCAATGCGAATCATACTGTCCTCCGGCATCATCATAACTTCAACTATCAGTTCTACCAGTTCATCTACATCTTCCTTTGCATGATATTGATAATCAATGTTTTCATGGATCACTTCACGATATGCTCTCATCTCCTCCATCACATCTTTTTTCTTTTGGAAATTATCTGATGTGATTGGATAAGATTGATTTATCTCAGTTTCATTAATATCAGTCTTGTTAATATCAGTATTATTAGATTGTGATTTCGGGCATTCTGGATTTGTGATTTCCACTATTCCGGAATGATGATTTTCACTATTTTGGAATTGTGATTCTGGAAATTCTGGATTTGTGGTTTCCACCATTCTTGAATTGTGATTTTCACTATTCTGGAATTGTGATTCCCCATAATCCTGAATTGTGGTTTTCACTACTCCTGAATGATGATTTTCACAATTCAGAGAAATGCCTGTTTTCCCCTTGTTTTCTGCTTCTTGTTGCAAATCTGCACATTCCTCATGTCTTTTCTGTTTCGATTGCAAATCTGCAATTTTTTTATGATCTTCCTGCTCAGATTGCAGATCTGCACAATTACCTGTCGGCTTTTGATCTGGAACCTCTCTGATCATAAAATTTTTCACATAAATAACATTCGGTTTTCCCAGTCCCAGACGTTTCTTCTCTATCAATCCAATCCCATTACTGCTGTCCAGCTCTTTTACCAGTTTCACTGCCTTTTGAGTTCCGCAGTTCATCAACTCTGCAATTTCTTCCACAGTGAAAATAATGTATACTCTGTCCTCTGAATCCAGCCATCTGTTCTTAATGCTCAGGCTCATACGGTCTAGCATCAGACCGTATAATACCTTTGCTTCACAAGAAAGAGTTTTAAAGCATGGTTCGGTAAACAGCACTTTAGGGACACGATAAAAGCTGTATTGTTCCGCTTCCATCCCCGTAAAATAATCAAACTGTATCTTCTGCATCTGCTACTCCTTCTTTGTTTTCTTTCCATTTATCCAAAAGCATAAAAATGACTTCTTCTATCTGTTCTTTAGAATATGTCTCCGGAAAATAATTTCCAATTTTCTTTGCCGGAATCGTCACATTGATCTTACTGCTTTCCTTTTTTAATAAAACAGCATAGATATAACTCTGGTTTAATTTTCCATTTGCACTGCATTCTTTTAACTGTTCTGCCTGTTGTTTTGTCGGAAAAATGCTGCTGTTGGTAATCACTTCCAGAAGCCACCCCTGTTCCTCTGGCTTCAGATAAGACAGCTTTTCTCCCACAATCATAGGAATTTTATTATTGTCCACATATTCCAGCAAAGCATCTGATAATTCCGCCAGACGGATATACCTCTGTACGGTTCTCCCACTGTCCCCGGCAGCTTCCCCAACCATATCTGCTGTATATTTCTCACCTTTACTTCCCTGATGCTTCATTGCATCATATTTCATCTTATAGGCATGAGCTTTCTCACTTGGCAGTAGATTTTCACGCTGAATGTTGGAATCGACCATAATAATGACCGCTTCATCATCCGTATAATTTCGGACAAGAGCTGGCAATGTAGTCTTTCCACACAGTTCACAGCCTCTTTTTCTTCTATGCCCGGAAATCATCTCATATCCGCCATCTGGTCGAGGTCTTACCAGCGCAGGAGTCAAAACACCGTATGTTTTAATGCTCTCTACGGTTTCTGCCATTTTTTCATCATCATTTACATGGAACGGATGATTTTTAAAGGGATAAAGCTTTGCCAGATCTATTTCCACAACCTGGTTCATACTCTTTTCCGGTGTTTCCTCTAATCCCAGTAATTCATCATAAGAGGTAAGCTGAATATCTTTTTTCGGTCTACGCATGTTTCAACACCTCCTGAACCAGTTCCAGATAGCTGTCTGCCCCCTTGCTTTTTCCATCATAGGCAAAGATACTTACACCCTCCGATGCTGTTTCTGCAAGGCTTTCTGTTCTCGGAATCGTCTGCTCAAAAATCTTAATGTCACTTCCGTATGTAGTTTTGATTGCCTGTTTGTTTCTCTTGGCATTATTGTAACGGCAATTATCCATTGTGAATAAAATGCCTTCTATCTGTAAATCTGGATTAAATCTCTGATGGATTCCTTTTACCACTTTCAGTAATTCCATAAGTCCATCCGCCGCATAATATTGTGGCTGTACCGGTATCAGAACACTGTCCGCTGCACTTAATGCATTGATTGTCAGCATCCCCAATGATGGCATACAGTCAATCAGAATATAATCATATTCATCCTTCAGCAGTTCCAGATACTCTTTCAGTACTTTTTCCCTATCCTCAACAGTAAATAAGGACATATCCATTCCGGCAAGCAATTTATTGGACGGAATCAGATCCATCCCTTCTTCATGGTGCAAGACTGCTTCCTTTGGATCAAACTCCAGTCCCATGATGATATTTTCCATCATACTCTTTAAAGTCACTTTGAGATTTTTGGGAAATCCCAGTCCCATTGTCAGATGTCCCTGCGGATCTGCATCTACCAGCACTACTTTTTTCCCATTCTTTGTCAGTCCGGCTCCCAGATTGATGGTTGTCGTTGTTTTGGCTACTCCGCCCTTCTGATTTGCAATAGCAATTACTTTACACATATACTTTCCTCCGATTTACTGTTTTTCTTCTACTTCTACATAAACACGAAAATATTTACTTGTTCCTTTATTTGCATAAGCATCAGATACTTCCAGGACATCCAATTCTTTATGCTTTTCCAAAATACGACGAAACCATTGAATATCCTTTAAAGTACCCTGTAATCTAATTTTCAGCATACATATCCTCCCAGTCTTTGTAAAAACAATACTCTGGATAACGGATTTTAATGGCTTCCCAAAAATACCGGGCATATCCGCAGCAAAACAGATCTTCTACGGTATAATACTGACACTCTTTTAACTGATCTTCCTCTGCCTCATAATCTCCGACACTTGGTGTTCCATTACAGTAAAGGTTAAATGCCATACGGACAATCCGTAAACTTCCACTAGTCTGCCATCCTTCCAGCAGGCATTCCGTTTTTACACATCCAGTTTTAAAATTATAGATTTTATTCACATTATTTCTTGTGTCTCTGTCGATACCCAGGCAATAAACCAAAGCCCGATGGTAGACATCCTGATATCTGCATTTTTTCAGATATTCCTCATAAAATTTTTCGTGTTCCCTGCTCTTGAAAGTAATTGTGCGAGAATTGCTATTCTCTGCTCTTAACGCTGTGTTTGTCATTTTCATTTTCCTCCTGAATTTTTAATATTTTGGTATAAAAAGACACTCCATTTCTGGAATGCCCCATAAAAAATAGGGACACCCGCTTTTAACAAGTATCCCTATAATCTATCAAATATCTGATAGTCCACTATTCACTTTCATATTCAGGATTTTTTGTGTTCCCCGTACCGAGGTCTAAGGCAACCACAACGGTGACTCTCTGCACAAGCAACTTTTCCTTGTGATTTTCACCGATTTTGTTGAAACTGAAAAACTCTACAAAGTGCGTAAATTCAAGGATTTCTAGATATCTTTCCTTTGTAGTCCCACCACAGTCTCCACATGCACCGTTTCGCAAAATTGATCTACAGCAACCGCTTTCACTACTTCATATCCCCTTGCCTGGAACATCGCAAGATCTCTTGCCAAACTTGTCACCTTACAAGAAATGTACACAATTGTATCTACTCCATAATCCAAAATCTTCGGAAGTGCCTTTGGGTGGATACCATCTCTTGGTGGATCTAATACAATTACATCTGGTTTTTCTTCTATATCATCAAGTACCTTGAATACATCACCTGCAATAAAGCGGCAATTTTCCAACCCATTCCGTGCTGCATTCTCTTTTGCAGCCTCCACTGCTTCTTCGATAATCTCCACTCCGATAACTTCTTTTGCAACTGGTGCAAGTACCTGAGAAATTGTACCTGTTCCACTAAACAAGTCAAACACAGTCATATCGTGGATATCTCCGATATAATCTCTCACGATGCTATATAATACTTCTGCGCCTCGAGAGTTAGGCTGGAAGAATGAAAATGGTGTGATTTTAAATTCCAGTCCAAGCAGGTTTTCATAGAAAAAGTCTTGTCCATAGAGAACTTTCGTCTCATCACTTTGTACTACATCTGACAGCGAATCATTTAATATATGGAGAATTCCTACGATTTTACCTTCTAACTGTAATGCCAGCAATTGTTCTACTAATGGTGTAAGATCATAATCCTCCTGTGTTGTAGTTACGAGATTGATTAATATTTCTCCTGTTGTATCACCACGACGAAGCAATAAATGACGCAAATATCCAATATGCTGCATTTTCTTATAATAGCTTGCACCTAAGTTCTGGAAATATTCTAACACGCACATTAAAATCTTATTCATGTCCTGATGTACCAATTTACAGTCTGATGCTGTTAATACATCATAAGTACTTCCTTTTTTATGAAGTCCGAGTGACAATGGTCCGTCCTTATATTCATCTCCAAATGAGAATTCCATCTTATTACGATAACCAAATTCTTTTGGGCTTGCCTTTACGCCTTCAAATGTAAATGTTTTTCCAGGTGCCATAGCCGATTCCAAAATTTCTCTGACCTGTTCCCCTTTCATCTGCATCTGATTTTCATAAGACATTGTCTGATACATACATCCACCACATGCAGGAAAAATGCTACAGACCGGAGTTCTTGTTTCTTTTTCTGATTTTTCTAAAACCTCCAACAGCCTTCCTTCCGCATTACCGCTTTTAAATTTATTAACAATAAATTTCACTTTCTGTCCCGGAATTCCATTTTTTACAATTACATATCTGTCTTCTTCCGGCACGTATACTTTTCCTTTATTTGGAAATTCAACTTTTTCTATAATTCCTTCAAATATCTGTCCTTTTTTCATAACACTCTCTTTCTAGCAAAAAGAAACAGGGTGCGGTACCTTACCACCACATCCTGTCCTTATGTTTAGCCGTTACTGTTTACCTTTGATTTGATGTCTGATAACTTCAAATTTTTTCAAACTGATTAGATCTGATCCTCATCACTGAAATAATCATCAAAATCATCATCAAAATCTTCGTCAAAGTCTTCGAGATAATCCGGTGTAAAGAATCTGTATACCGCATAGGCAATACCTGCTACTGCTGCAACCGCACCGATAATTGCCAATGTCCAAAGGATTGCCTTACATGGTTTTTCTTCTTCCTTTTTGTTTAAAAGTTCTTTCAGTTTTGTCTCTGCAATTAACTCTTCTACTCTGTTCATATCTTACACGCCCTTTCCCTTTTCTTGGTAGAGTTCTTTTTTGATATTATAACACTATCATTTTCAGATTACTACTAAATTCATTGAAAAATTCATAGAAAAATGAATAACTTTATTCTTCCTTTTTTAACTTTGCAAATGTAGCAAACATCTTCTTTACTCCGGCAGTATCAAATTCTACTGTCACTTCATAATCTCGTCCGCCTTCTACAATATCTTTTACAGTTCCTACACCAAATTTAATGTGTCTCACTCTGTCTCCGATTGTATAATCAAGGCCTTTTTCTTTTGTCACTGCAAATTGCTTTGCCCCCGTCATAAGAGGTGAAGCATATGTAGTAAATGGTTTTTGTGTAAATGCTTGTTTTGCCTGCTTAAATGCTGTTTGAACAGCAGAATCTTTTTCTTCTTTGACAGAAAACAGCTTCTCTTCTTTTTCGAGCAAATCTTCTGGTATTTCTTTCACGAATCTGGATACTCGATTATAATGTGTCTCTCCTCGTACCATACGCATTCTTGCACAGCTCAGCACAAGCTCTTGTTCTGCACGTGTGATTCCTACATAACACAAACGTCTTTCTTCTTCCAGATCTTCCGGATTATCGATACACATATAACTTGGAAATAATCCGTCTTCCATACCTGCCAGGTATACATTCGGAAATTCCAATCCTTTCGCACTGTGCAATGTCATCAAAACAACATAATCCTGTTCTTCATCTAAATTATCAATATCTGCCACTAATGCTACTTCTTCTAAGAAGCCGCTTAATGAAACTTCTTTTTGCTCTGCTGCACAGACTTCCTCATAAGTTGCCACTTTATTAAGCAATTCATCAATATTTTCAATTCTGGCCTGTGCATCTTCCTTATCCTCTGCCTCAAGACTTTCTACATATGCTGTCATCTCAATAATCTCTTTTAACAGATCCGTTAAACTGATTTTTCCAAGTCTGCCTTTGAAATATTCAATCAACGCAACAAATGAATCTAGTTTTGCAGCACTTCTTCCAATCCCCGGAATCAGATCCAGACCTTGCAGTGCTTCATAAAATCCAATTCCTCTCATCTGGGCAGAATCCTGCACACGATTCACTGTTGTAAGACCAATCCCACGTTTCGGGACATTAATAATTCTTCGAACAGCCAGATCATCTCTCGCATTATCTATTGTCTTTAAATATGAAAGTAAATCCTTAATCTCGCGTCTTGCATAGAAATTCACCCCACCGATAATTTTATATGGAATATTGTTTGCCACAAATTTTTCCTCAAAAATACGAGACTGTGCATTTGTTCTATACAAGATTGCGTAATCATTATAATGATTTCCTTTTGTGCATCCACTTTTAATCTGATTTACAATAAATTCAGCTTCATCATATGCTGTATCAAACTCATGCAATTGGATTTTTCCCCCATCTCCTTTTTCCGTCCAAAGAGATTTATCTTTTCGTCCGTGATTATTGCGGATCACTGCATTCGCAGCATTTAGAATATTGCCTGTTGAACGATAATTCTGTTCCAACTTTATTACTTTTGCATCCTTGAATTTCTCTTCGAAACTTAATATATTCTGTATATTAGCTCCTCTAAATTTATAAATGGACTGGTCATCATCTCCTACTACACATAAGTTCTGATACTTCGCTGCTAAAAGGCTGACAAATTTAAACTGCACTGTATTCGTATCCTGATATTCATCCACCATAATATATCTGAATCGATTCTGATAATACTCCAAAACCTCTGCATCCTTCTGGAAAAGCTGTACTGTCTTCATCAGCAGGTCATCAAAATCTAATGCGTTATTCGCCTGCAGTTGTTTTTCATATTCCCAGTATACTTTTGCAATCATCTGTTTTGAAAAATCTCCGACTGCATTCACCTCGTATTCTGCCGGCGTTACCATCTCATCCTTTGCTGACGAAATTGCTCCAAGAAATGTTCTCTCTTTAAATTTCTTTGTATCTATATTCAATTGCTTACATATATCACGCATCAATGTCTTCTGGTCATCACTGTCATATATTGTAAAATTCGTATCATAGCCGATGCGATCAATATATCTTCTTAAAATCCTTACACAAGTGGAATGAAATGTACTAACCCATATACTTTCCGAACCAAATCCAACAAGATTGTCTACTCGTTCACGCATCTCTCCTGCCGCTTTGTTTGTAAATGTAATTGCCAGTATGTTCCAGGGATTTACACCCTTTTCTTCTATTAAATATGCAATTCTGTGAGTCAGCACTCTGGTCTTACCAGAACCGGCTCCTGCCAGAATTAAAAGTGGTCCTTCGGTATGATAAACAGCCTCTCTTTGCTGCTCATTCAATGTATCATATATGCTCATAAAACTCTCCCATCTTATCTTCATTTAACCCAAACTCTTGCTTTTATTATCGAACACACGTTCTTTATTGTCAACTAGAATTTCTACTTCTTTCGCACATCTCTCGGGGAACATCCGTATATCTCATGAAACATTCGGTTAAATAATTTGTAATTCGTAAATCCATTCTCTTCTGCAATCTCCAAAATTCCTTTTTGTGTATTGCAGATATCCTGGTAAATATGCATCAATCGCACCTGATTGACATATCTCAAAAAATTTACCCCCATATTTTGTTTAAAAAAACGACTAAAGTATTCTCTGCTCAAATAAAAATGTGACGCAATCTCTTCCAATGAAATCTGCTCTTTATAATGTAATTCTATATACTCTGTAATTTCTCCCAGCCGTTCCAATATTGTATTGCGCTCTGAAGTTTGTACATGTTCTTCTCTTATTGCAAAATGATTCAAAAGCTCAAAGAATACTTCCATCGCAATAGCCTGACTTTTTAACCGATATCCGACAGGATGCATCACGTACATCGGCGGCAAGCCTTTTAACATCTCACATATTTTTAGATATGCCTCCAACTGTTCTTTTTTTAATTTTTCCCGAGTACAGAAGAAACGATATTTTTCTATATCTGAAACATAATTTTTCATACTGTTTCTCGAAAAATGAATTACCACCATCATTGACGCATTTGCTGTCTTTACTTCATGCATCTGGTTAGAATCCAGCACTACAAAATCTCCTGCAACAACCAGATAGTCTTTTCCATCTATCATAATCGACCCATTTCCATTTAATACGTATATAAGCTCTATTGCAGAATGCCAATGTACCGGATTATATTTTCCTTTTCCTGTATAATAATGAATCTGTACTCCCGTTCGTTCCAACTTGAATAATGGTTCATATATCATCCTTTAGTGCTCCCTTTAAATCCTAGTTCTCTGTATATCTTTTGATAAACAATATTATTATATTAACATATGACACATACATTTTCACGCTTAAAGTTCTTAAAATTCATCCGAAATTCATTTTCAAAAATACTTGCCATCTAGTTTTTAATACTATATAATAGCTATATTGAGGTGATAAAATGACAATAGATTCTAATGATATCTTAAACAGTATTTTAAATAGTATTTCACGCATTGACTATATCCACTCTACTGAGATTCCGAATATGAATCTGTACATGGATCAGGTTACTACTTTAATGGAAGAAGGTCTTTCTTCTACCAAGCGTTATGATGACGACAAGATTTTAACGAAGACAATGATCAACAACTACACAAAGAATAATCTTCTGCCTCCACCGGATAAGAAGAAATATTCCAAAGAGCATGTCTTAGTATTAATTTTTATCTACTATTTTAAAAATATTCTTTCTATTAAAGATATTGAAACTTTATTAAAACCTATTACAGAAAAGTATTTTCATACTGACGAGAATTTATCTATGACAGACATTTATGAAGAAATCTGTTCTGTCCAGAAGTCACGAATCGATTCTCTTCAGGAAGAGTTAAAAACAGCTTTTGCTCGTTCTGAAAATTCTTTTTCTAAAGTTTATGATGGAGATAAAGAGCAACTACAGTTATTTTCTCTGCTGTGCGATCTCAGTTTTGATGTATATGTCAAAAAGCAAATCATTGAAAAATTGCTGGATGAAGTTCATCCACAAGAATAAAAAAACGAGAACTGCTATACACCAAACAGTTCTCGTTTCTTTTTTGTGTCTTTAGTTTTCTTTTTTACTCTCAAGTCGTCTGAACACCATATCATATCCGTCATTTCCATAATTCAATGACCGGTTCACTCGACTGATTGTAGCTGTAGAAGCACCTGTCTTTTCCGCAATCTCAAGATATGTCTTTTTCTCTCTCAGCATCTTCGCAACCTCGAATCTTTGTGAAAGAGACAACAACTCATTAATTGTGCAAATATCTTCAAAAAATGTGTAGCATTCCTCTTTATCCTGCAAACTCAAAATTGCATCAAACAAATAGTCTACTGCCTCTGTTCTTATTTTTTTACTCATATGCCGTACTCCTTTGTTACTCAAAGACTATCTAGTATTTTAACACATTAAATTCATAAAATCCACTGTTTTATCATAATAATGTTCTTAAGATGCAAATATTTTAAATATTTTCTTTAAAATACAATTCCACATTTCGACAATTAACAATACTTTTTCACAATTTTTTCAAAATAACACCTATTTTAACGTTGTTCTTGCTTTCATAAAATGTTATAATGTTCATGTTGTAGAAAATTTATAAAAAATAAGGAGTATACATATGAAGTGTCCATTATGTGGAAAAGATGTTATATTACAGCAGAAACAAGTTGGAACCACTGAGAATGGTGAGCCAATTATGAATCAGTATGCGATTTGCAAAGACTGCAAAAAGCAGTGGAATTTAGATAAACAACGTGCAAAGAAAATGGCAGCTAAGAAAGCAGTTGAAGATGTAAAACAAGCTGAGTCTACTCGCTCAGACGAAGAGAAAAAAGCGGTTAAAAAGGCTCGCCCTGTTAACGGAGAGGACGCACCTAAGAAGCGCCGCCCTGTCAACGAAGACGGAACTCCTAAGAAGCGTCGCCCGGCTGACGGAGAAGCCACTCCTAAAAAGCGTCGCCCTGTCAATGAAGACGGAACTCCTAAGAAACGCCGCCCGACTGACGGAGAAGCCACTCCTAAGAAGCGCCGTCCTGTCAATGAAGACGGAACTCCTAAGAAGCGCCGCCCGGCTGACGGAGAAGCCACTCCTAAAAAGCACCGTCCTATTGAAGAAGAGGCAACTCTCTCTTCTGCTTCCGAAACTACAGAAGAGCAAAAATATGGTAATATCCCACCTCAGCACGTTCGTGCACAGCGAGAACGTGCAATGCGCAAAGGTTACGAAGATATGCTTTCAACAGATCCATCCTACAGATCAAACAAGATTTCTAACACGGATGATCTTTCGGATTTGAAGCAGCGTACAATGAATGCATATGATGATATTAATGATGATGATGACTGGGATGATGAATATGAACCAAAAGCCAGATTCCGCGTCTTACGTGTTCTTTTAGGAATTCTCTCTATCGGAGGTTTTGGTTTCTGTGTTTATTCTGCACTAATGGCAGGTCTGGATGGTATTCTATCCGGCGATACAGCTTCTGCTGGTATGACTTATGCCATTCTTGCAGCATGTATGTTTGTATCTGCACTGTTATTATTAATTATGCAGAAGTCAAATTCTGTTTTTGCTTTCATTCTACCAATGCTGTTATATCTTGGTGGCGGTGTATATGCATTTATGAAACGTCAAGGAGAAGCCAATCTTTTGTATTGTGCAATTGCAGGGCTTGTTCTTGCAGTAATTTTCTTGATTCTTACAATTGCATCCAGAGGAGATTCTGATGATTATGATTCGTCAGATGACTATGATGACCCATTTGAAGATGATTTTGATAATTAATTTCTAACCTGAAAATCCCATTAGCTATGTAGTTTTACAATTCTCATGGTTAATTGGGATTTTTGTGTCTTTTATATATCTTTTCCCGATTTTTTCGAAAATTTTTGGTATTTTTTCTCAATTTATATGGTATTTTTTCTCAATTTATATGGTATTTTCTGTCATTTCATAGTATAATATATTTATCTTATGAAAAAGCAATATGGGAGGATACTCAATGAAACAAAATAATATGCTTGCTATGATTTTAGCTGGTGGACGCGGCAGTCGTCTTCATGATCTGACAAACAAAGTCGCTAAGCCGGCCGTATCTTATGGGGGAAAATACCGAATCATTGACTTTCCACTTAGTAACTGTGCGAACAGTGGAATCGATACTGTAGGAGTGCTTACCCAATATGAATCAATTCTTTTGAATAGTTATGTTGCTGCAGGAAGACGTTGGGGTCTGGATGCAAAAAACAGTGGTGTTTATGTACTTCCACCACGTGAGAAAGCAGACACTGATCTGGATGTTTATCGTGGAACTGCAGATGCCATTTCACAGAACATTGATTTTATTAACAATTATAATCCGGAATATGTTCTTATTCTTTCCGGAGACCATATCTATAAGATGAATTATGCAAAGATGTTGGATTATCATATCAAATCCAATGCTGATGCTACAATTGCTGTTATTGAAGTCCCAATGAAAGAAGCCAGCCGTTTTGGTATTATGAACGCTGACGAAGACGGACGTATTGTCGAATTCGAAGAGAAGCCTGAACATCCAAAGAGCAACCTTGCTTCTATGGGAATTTATATTTTCAACTGGAAGCTACTTCGTAAGATGTTACAAGCTGATATGAAGGATGCTAATTCGAGCCATGACTTCGGTAAAGATATCATTCCGCAGATGCTTGCAGATGAAAAACGTCTCTTTGCATATAAATTTAAAGGCTACTGGAAAGATGTAGGTACAATTGATTCTTTATGGGAAGCTAACATGGACTTACTCGATCCTAAGAATGAATTAGATCTCAATGATCCTTCATGGAAAATTTATACAGAGGATTCTACTACTCTTCCTCATATTTTAGGACCAAATGCTAACATTAACAAAGCATTTATTACTCAGGGATGTGATGTCGATGGTGAGATTACAAACTCTGTATTATTTACGAGTGCAAAAGTAGCAACCGGTGCAAAAGTTATTGACAGTGTACTGATGCCTGGTGTTGTTGTTGAAGAAGGTGCCGTTGTAACCCGTGCCCTTGTCGCAGATGGTGTCCACATTGGTAAAGATGCCGTTGTTGGAAGCGCAGACAGCGAAAATATTGAACTTGTAGCAAAACGCGTAAAGGGGGCAGAATAATATGTGTGACGCATTAGGAATCATTAACTTCTCCAGAAGTCAGATTCACGTGGAAGGACTTCAGGATTACCGTTCAATCGGAGCATTTTCTTTCTTAGGAAGATATAGAATGATTGATTTTCCACTTTCAAATATGACAAACAGTGGAATGGATCAAATCAAAGTATTTCTTAACAAACAACCACGTTCTTTAGTAGAACACCTTGGTACAGGTCGTCATTATAATATCAATTCAAAACGTGGAAATCTTCATATACTATTTTCTGAAGGTGAACGAAAGAATTCATTGTATGACACTGATATTGCAACATATTTAGATAACTTATCTTACATAGAAGAAAGTCCTTTTGACTACGTGATCATTGCTCCTAGCCACATGATATTTAAACAGGATTTTGATGATCTTATGAATAAACATGTTGAATCCGGAGCAGATATCACATTGCTTTATCATACAGTAGATAATGCAAATGAGAGCTTTTTCAATTGTGATATTTTAAATTTGAATAAACAAAAAGGTGTCCTTTCTATTGAAAAGAATCGTGCAACTGCAAAGAACCGCAATATTTTCATGGATACTTATGTTATGAGAAAAGATTTGTTCATCGATTTACTTAAGAAAGGGGCATCACATTCTGCATTGTATACACTTCCGCAGGTAGTTAATCATGCTTGCCAGGAATTTGATGTACGTGGAATTTCACATCGTGGATACTTTGCTGCTGTTACTGACTTAAAGAGTTATTTCGATGCAAACCTCTCTTTACTGGATGCAAAAACAAGAAATCTTCTTTTCGAAGAGGATTGGCCAATTTATACAAGAACCAGTGATTCTTGCCCAACAAAATATTTAGAAACAGCCAGTGCCCGCTCTTCTATCATCTCAAACGGATGTACTATTGAAGGAGATATTGAGAACAGCATTATCGGACGTGGATGTAATATTAAGAAAGGGGCTGTATTAAAGAACTGTGTTGTACTTCCAAATGTAACAATCGGTGAAGATGTGCATGCAGAAAATCTGATCATTGATAAGTACGCTAAACTGATTCATGCAAAAGAAGTAATTTGCAAACCGGAACAGCCTGGATATATTAAGAGAAACGATTGTATCTAACCATTATATTACATTTTTCTAAGGCAAAAAGAGAAGCGATTAATTCCGCTTCTCTTTTTGTTCGTATTGATAGAAAAATTCACTGAGTCCATTTAATGTTTTAACAAGAACTCCTATCTCTTCTTCATTTAATTGTCTCATCACTGCATCTGTCATCTGCTCATGATATTCTGCATGATGATGATATGCTTTTCTTCCCTTTTCAGTCAGATAAATATTTACGACACGACGATCTTTCTCTCCTCGTTTTCGTTCAGTATATCCTTTATTTACAAGCCCGTTCATAGAAGTCGTCAAGGAACCAACTGTTACTTTTAACTTTGCCGCAATAGAGGACATATTTCCTCCATCAAGTCCAACCGCCTCAATGATGTGCATATCATTATTGGTGATATCTTTATATTCTTCTGTAATAATTGCCTCTTCTTCCAGCTGCAATATCTCATTAAATAAATGTACAAGAACATCGTTTATTATCTTTCGGTTATCCACAGCGTTCTCTCCTGTCTTTTCTATTGTTTAAGACATATTCTTTTCAAACACATCACTTTTGTTTTAATATGTCTTATCTTCTCCAATCCAATATAGTATAACACGTTGACAAGATGGAAACCACTATTTTTTAGATATTGCGGAATCGTTTATATCGGTGTTGAACCAATTCTTGTTTTGACAATGCTTTATATTTTTTCAGAAAACAATTTATTTTCTCATTCATGTTATCTTTAAGCTGCATCATATTTTCTCTGGTGAGCGGTTCTTCTTCTCGGATAATCTGTTCAATAATTCCGAGATCTTTTAAATCCTGTGCTGTCATCTTCATCACATCCGCCGCTTCTTTTGCTCGTTTACTGTCCTTCCACAAAATAGAAGCGAAGCCTTCCGGTGACAAAATGGAATAAATTGCATGTTCCATCATCCAAACTTCATCTGCGACTGCAAATGCAAGAGCTCCACCGCTTCCGCCTTCACCAATCACAACAGATAATACCGGAACTTTCAATCCTGACAATTCATATAAGTTTCTGGCAATTGCTTCTCCTTGTCCATTTTCTTCTGCTTCAAGTCCACAGAACGCACCTGGTGTATCAACAAAACAAATTACCGGACGGTTAAATTTTTCAGCCTGTTTCATTAAACGAAGAGATTTTCTATATCCTTCCGGAGATACCATTCCAAAACGATGTGCAATATTTTCTTTTGTGCCATGCCCTTTTTCCTGAACTAATATCGTTACCGGCTCTCCATAGAATTTTGCAACTCCTCCTATTACAGCCGGATCGTCTCGATACAATCTGTCTCCATGCATTTCCATAAAATCTGAAAATAGTAATTGAATATAATCTTTTCCTGTCGGTCTGTTTTTATCTCTTGCAAGCTGCACATGATCCCATGCACTCATTTTATCCTGACATTCTAAGTCATTTTCCACTGCCGTCTGCATCTGCTCTTTATTTTCTACAAATTCAGTATTATCCTCTGTTTTTGTTATATGCATGTCTAAAATTTTTGATAAAGTAGAGCGCATTTCTTTTCTCTCTACGATTGCATCAATAAATCCATGCTCTAATAAAAACTCTGAACGTTGAAATCCTTCCGGCAGCTTTTGCCCAATTGTCTGCTCAATCACACGCGGCCCGGCAAAACCAATCAAAGCACCTGGTTCTGCTAAAATAATATCTCCAAGCATTGCAAAGCTTGCTGTCACTCCACCCGTCGTAGGATCTGTCAGGACACTGATGTATAAAAGACCTTCATCGCTATGACGTTTTAATGCAGCTGAGGTCTTTGCCATCTGCATCAAAGATACAATCCCCTCTTGCATTCTGGCGCCTCCTGAACATGCAAAAATAATAATCGGAAGTTTTTCTTCTGTCGCTTTCTCAACCGCGCGTGTGATCTTTTCTCCCACAACTTCTCCCATACTCGCCATCATAAAACGACCGTCACATACAGCAACTACTGTAGGTATTCCGTTAATATTTAATTTACCTGTAACAACAGCCTCATCCAGGCCTGTTTTTTCTTTTAATTTATCCAGCTTTTCTTCATAGCCTTTAAACTGTAACGGATTTCTTGTCTGCAATCCTTTATCCCATTCCTCAAAACTATCCGGATCTGCAATCATTTGAATTCTACGATATGCATGCATACGGAAATAGTTCTGGCAATGTGGACAAATATAATTATTTTGCTTAACCTCTTCTACAAATACTGCGGTTTTACAAGCATTACATTTTTTCATCAAACCATCCGGTACTTCTGGTTTTCGTGCTGAAAATCTGGTTTTCTTCTCATTTACTGCATCATTTTTCACAGCAGTTCTTTTAAACATATGCTTAAATTTCATTGATATTTACTCCTGCAATTACATGCGTATTTAAAAATTCAATGTCAAAATTACCTGCCTGATAATCTGGATTTTGTAGTATCTCAAACTGATAATCGACATTTGTATCAATTCCCTCTATAATAACTTCGCCAAGAGCACTCTGCATTTTCGCAATGGCATCTTCTCTCGTTTTACCGCAGACAATTAACTTTGCCAGCATGGAATCATAATATGGTGAAATATGATAGCCACTGTAAATATCCGTATCTACACGGATTCCCTGACCTCCCGGTAAATGTAGCTCTGTAATCTGTCCCGGAGAAGGCCGAAAATGTTTCATTGGATTTTCTGCATTGATTCTGCATTCAATTGCATGTCCCTGGATTTTAACATCTTTCTGTGTGATTGAAAGTGGTTCTCCTGACGCGATTTTTATCTGTTCTTTGATGAGATCCAAGCCTGTCACACACTCTGTTACCGGATGTTCCACTTGTATACGAGTATTCATTTCCATAAAATAAAATTTTTCATTTTTCTCTAATAAGAATTCAATCGTTCCGGCATTTTCATAATGAGCCGCTTTCGCTGCCTTCACTGCTGCTTCTCCCATTTTCTGTCTTAATTCTTCAGAAACCGCTGCCGAAGGAGATTCTTCTATCATCTTCTGATGATTTCTTTGGATAGAACAATCACGCTCTCCAAGATGAATTACATTTCCTTTTGAATCAGCCAGAATCTGAAATTCAATGTGTCGCGGATGTTCTACAAAATGCTCTATATACATGGTTTCATCTGCAAATGCCATCTTTGCTTCCTTTTGTGCTGTCTGAAATGCTTTTGTAAATTCATTTCCTGAATATGCAACACGCATTCCTTTTCCGCCGCCTCCAAGAGCTGCTTTGATAATAACCGGATAACCGATTCTTTCTGCCTCTTTTAATCCTGTTTCCACATCCAGCACAGACTCATCTGTTCCCGGAATGACAGGCACACCTGCACTTGTCATTGTGTTTCTGGCTTCCTGCTTATTTCCGAGACATTGGATTACGGAAGAATTTGGCCCTACAAAGGTGATTCCACATTGTTCACACAACTGAGCAAATTTTGCATTTTCAGACAAAAATCCAAATCCAGGATGAATTGCATCTGCACCTGTCACCATCGCCGCACTGATAATACTTTCCATATTTAAATAACTCTCTGATGAAGCACTCGGTCCTATACAGACTGCTTCATCTGCCAGCTGTGTATGGAGGCTTTCCTGATCTGCCTCTGAATAAACAGCTACAGACTCTATCCCCATTTCTCTGCATGCACGAATAATACGCACCGCGATTTCTCCTCTGTTGGCAATCAATAATTTCTGAATCATACTTCAACACCTTATCCAATCATAAATGTCAATTCTGCTTTTACTGCAACTTTTCCATCAACAGTCGCAATTGCTTCTCCAATACCTACCGGTCCTTTTTGTTTAATAATTTTTGTTTCCAGACGAAGCTTGTCTCCTGGAACGACCTTTCTTTTAAAACGGCATTTATCAATTCCTCCAAAGAACGCAATCTTCCCTTTATTTTCTTCCTGCGAAAGAATTGCAACTGCTCCGGTCTGCGCCAGCGCTTCTACGATCAAGACACCTGGCATTACCGGCTGCTGTGGAAAATGTCCTTTAAAAAAATCTTCACGAAATGTTACGCATTTATATCCGACAGCATATTCCCCCGGTACATAATCTTCAATATAATCCACTAATAAAAATGGATGTCGATGAGGAATGATTTCCTCAATCTGTTTTACATCTAAATGATTCATCTACATTTCCTCCATCTGCCATTTATCAAGACCTCTACTCAACGCAAAATAACGGCTGTCCATATTCTACCGCATCTCCATTTTCTACATAAATTTCGACTATTTTTCCATCAAAATCGCTTTCAATATCATTCATCAGCTTCATTGCCTCAACAATCGCAACGACCTGTCCTTTTTTTACCGTATCCCCAACACTTACAAATGCAGGTGCATCTTCGGCAGGGGCTGCATAGAATGTTCCAACCAACGGAGATTTAATGATTTTTCCTTCTGGTACTACTTTCTTTTCCTGCTGCATAGTTGTTACTGTGTCATCTTTTAAAATAATCTGTTCTACATTTTTTTCTGTTGTATTTGTCCCCAATACAACTTTTTTCCCTGCCTTCATTGAAATCTTTGTGTCTCCATTTTCATAATGAAAAGAAGACAATTCCGAAGCAGAGACATGATCTATTAATTCTATAATCTGTTCAAAATCCATATTTATCCCCTTACATATCACTCTGTATACACCATATGAAATGAATTTTTATGCTTCATATTTTTTAATCAATATACTTCCATTATGCCCGCCAAATCCAAGTGAATTACTCATCGCATATGTAATTTCCTGTTCTGCCGGTGCTCCAACCATATAATTCAAATCAAGCTCCTCATCCACTTCTTGCGTTCCGACTGTCTGGTGGATAAATCCATCTAAAATAGATTTTACACAGACAATAAATTCTACTGCTCCTGCTGCTCCAAGCAGATGGCCAATCATAGACTTTGTAGAATTGATTTTTAAATTTGATGCTGCATCGCCAAAAGCTGCCTTCACTGCACGTGTTTCAAACAAATCATTATGATGTGTGCTTGTACCATGTGCATTGATGTATTCAATCTGTTCCGGTTTTACATCTGCTTCTTTCATTGCATCCACCATAGCCCTTGCTGCACCGCTTCCATCTTCTGCCGGTGATGTAATATGGAAAGCATCTGCTGTGGCACCGTATCCTACAACTTCTGCTAAAATTTGTGCCCCTCTTGAAACTGCATGCTCTAATTCCTCCAGAACTACAATTCCTGCACCTTCACCCATAACAAATCCGTCCCTGTCTTTATCAAATGGAATCGATGCTCTCAGTGGATCATTACTTTCTGACAATGCTGTCAGGCTGGTAAATCCAGCTACTCCTATTGGACAAATGGAACTTTCTGTTCCTCCTGCCAACATCACATCCGCATCGCCATACTGGATTGCACGAAATGCATCCCCAATGCAGTGTGTACCTGTCGCACATGCTGTTGCCACATTTGTACATTTTCCACGTGCACCTACAGCGATAGATACATTTCCTGCTGCCATATTTGTAATCATTTTAGGAACGATTAACGGATCCACTCTCGATGGTCCTTTTGTCAGGATTTTCTCCACTCCGGCTTCCGCTGCCTGCAGGCTTCCCACTCCAGAGCCAACGATCACGCCGACACGAAACGGATCTTCTTTTTCTATATCAAGACCTGCATCTTTTACAGCTTCCATTGCTGCTGCAACTGCATATTGCGAGAACAATTCCATTCTCTTTGCTGTTCTAAATCCAAGGATATCTTTTCCCGAAAAATCTTTTACTTCCGCAGCTATTTTTACTTTGTAATCTGTTGTATCAAATCGTGTGATTTCACTGATTCCAACATGTCCTGCTTTGATGCCACTCCAAAAAGATTCTACATCATTTCCAATTGGTGTAATCGCACCAAGCCCTGTTACTACTACTCTTCTTTTCATAATGCCTCCATCTATTGTTCGTACTCTTCTACATTGCCATTCCGCCATCTACACACAGCACTTGCCCTGTAATATATCCGGCTTCCTCAGATGCCAGAAATGCTACTGCCTTTGCTACGTCTTCCGGTCGTCCAAATGTTCCCATTGGAATCTGTGTCTTCGTTAATTCTTTTACTTTTTCAGAAAGTACCGCTGTCATATCTGTCTGAATAAATCCCGGTGCAATTGCATTAACTGTAATATGTCTGGATGCAAGCTCTTTTGCCGCAGATTTTGTCATGCCGATAATTCCTGCTTTTGATGCCGCATAATTTACCTGGCCTGCATTTCCGTGTAAAGCAACTACCGATGCAAGATTGATGATCCTTCCTGATTTCTGCTTTAACATTGGACGTGCCACATGATGAATGCAGTGGAACGTTCCTTTCAGATTGATATCGACTACCTCAGAAAAATCAGCTTCGCTCATACGCATCAGCAGACCGTCTTTTGTAATTCCTGCATTATTTACAAGAATATCAATCCTTCCATAAGTTGATACAATATCCTCTATAAATGCCTTGCATGCCTCGAAATCAGCCACATTACACTGATAAATCACTCCATCTCCACCCTCATTTTGGATTGTTCTCAACGCTTCCTCTGCTTTTTCTTTTGAACCATTGTAATTTATAACAACAAAAATACCCTGTCTTGCGAGTTCTAGGGCAATTGCTTTTCCTATTCCTCTAGATGCTCCTGTTACAATTGCAATTTTCTTTTCTGACATAGTCTGTAACCTCTCTATTTTCTACTACATTCTTGTACGACTTTCTCGATATCCTCTATTGTCTGTACATTGTATACTTTTACATTACGATTAATTTTTCTCATAAACCCTGCAAGTGTTTTTCCTGGTCCGATTTCTATAAAAGTATCCACACCTTCTGCTATCATCGCTTCTACACTTTGCTGCCATTTTACAGGTGATGAAATCTGTTTTGCCAGAAGACTTCTGATTTTCTGATGATCCTTTACAAATTCTGCTGTTACATTTGTAACGTATGGGATTTGCAATTCAGAAATTGTCACTTTTTCTAATACATCCGCAAGTTTCTCACCCGCTTCTTCAAGCATTGCTGAATGAAATGGTCCGCTTACATTTAACTGAACTACTCTTTTTGCTCCTGCTTCCTGCAATTTTTCGCCGGCTTCTTCTACGGATTCTTTTTTTCCTGTGATTACAATTTGTCCCGGACAGTTATAATTCGCTACACTAACATCCGAAATTGCGTCGACTACTTCATCAATTTCTTCCGCTGTCATACCAAGAACCGCTGCCATTGCTCCTTGCCCCGCCGGAACTGCCTGTTCCATAAGGATTCCTCGTTTTCTTACAGTCGTAATCGCATCTTTCACGCTGATTGCCCCAGCTGTTGCAATAGCACAATACTCTCCAAGACTTAACCCTGCCGAAATATCCTGTTCAATTCCTTTATTTCGTAATACATCTGCCATTGCCAGACAAGTGGTTACTAATGCAGGCTGCGAATACTCTGTCAGATCCAGCTTATCATTTTCCTCAAAGCAAAGTGTTTTTATATCCAGGTCAAGCCATTCGCATGCACTGTCAAATATTTCTTTTACGTTATCAAATGTTTCATAGAAATCTTTACCCATGCCCACTTTTTGTGCTCCCTGGCCTGGGAAAATAAATGCAAGTTTATTCATGGATTTTAGTTCCTTTCAATAAATATTCTGCCTCATTGTTTAACTTTTGGATAAGCTGTGCACAAGTCATTTTTTCTTTTACCATACCGGCGCTCTGACCTGCCATTACGCTTCCTGTCGTAACATCTCCTTCAACAACAGCTTTTCTAAGACCACCCAGTGTCATTAATTCCAGCTCTTCAAAAGATGCTCCTGCTGCTTCTTTCTTTAAGTATTCTCTTGTCATCTGATTGCGAAGTGCACGCACCGGATGACCTGTTGTTCTTCCTGTAACCTTAGTATCGATGTCTTTCGCTTTCAGAATACGCTCTTTATAATTTTCATGAACCTGTGACTCTTCTGTAACAACAAAATGAGTTCCTACCTGAACAGCTTTCGCACCGAGCATAAATGCTGCCGCTACACCACGACCGTCTGCTATTCCACCTGCGGCAATAACCGGAATTGAAACTGCATCTGCTACTTGTGGGACAAGCACCATCGTTGTAGATTCTCCGATATGCCCTCCTGCTTCACAGCCTTCACAAACAACAGCATCTGCTCCACATCGTTCCATACGGACTGCCTGCGCTACGGAAGCAACCACCGGAATTACCTTCACACCAGCTGCTTTCCACATCTCCATATATTTTTCCGGATTTCCTGCACCTGTTGTAACAACCTGTACGCCTTCTTCAACGATTACTTTTGCAACTTCATCGGCATTTGGATTAAGCAACATAATATTTACTCCAAATGGTTTATCTGTCAGTTTCTTTGCCTCTCTTACCTGCTCGCGTACCCAGTCTGCCGGTGCACTAGATGCACCGATAATGCCAAGTCCTCCTGCCTCAGATACTGCTGCGGCAAGGTGATATTCTGCCACCCATGCCATTCCGCCTTGAATGATTGGATATTCAATTCCAAGTAATTCGGTAACTTCCGTTTTCATATAATTAATTGCCTCCCGTATGTCTGCGCTCTTACTTTGCATCAATCAAATTTTCTATGCCTGCAATTTTTCTACTTCTTTTTCGATATCTCCAAGTGTCTTAATATTTTCTAATTCTTCTGTCTCGATTTTTACGTCGAACTCTTCTTCGATTGCCATTACCATTTCAAACAGATCAAGTGAATCTGCTTCCAAATCCTCTTTAAATCTTGTCTCTGCTGTCAATGAATCTACATCTACTCCTAATGAATCTGCTACGATTTCTTTAATTCTTTCCATCATGATTTTAATCTCCTTTTTATTTCCATTTTGTTTTAAATTTGATAGTCTTATTTATCTACTACCACTGGATCAGGCTTGCTCCATATGACAGCCCTGCTCCAAATCCTGCAAGAACAAGATAGGTTCCTCTTTTTAGTCTTCCGCTTCGATTCAACTCATCTAATAGAATCGGGATACTGGCCGATGACGTGTTTCCATATTCTTCCATATTTGTTGGGAAATATTTTATGTCCACTTTCATTCGTTTTGAAACAGATTGCACAATCCGCCTATTGGCCTGATGTAAGATAAATTGGGAAATATCCTCTACATTTTTTTCTTCTTGTTTTAACAGTTCTCCAATTGCCTCCGGTACTTTCGATACCGCAAATTTGAATACTTCACGTCCATCCATCTGGATAAATGTTTCTTTTGCACAAGACTGACTTTCATATTGTTTTTGATTGCGACATTCAACCGTTAAAACTTCTCCATCACATCCTATAGACTGTGAATACTGTGCGTATCTTCCTTCTTCTGATGCCTCTAACACAACTGCACCAGCTCCATCGCCAAACAAGATACATGTGCCCCTGTCTTTCCAATTCACCAGATTTGATAAGCTCTCTGTACCAATTACCAAGACTTTAGAATAAATTCCCTGTTTGATGTAAGCTTGCGCGGTATTCAGTGCAAATAAGAATCCTGTACATGCTGCATTCAGATCAAAACACGTAGCGCGTTTTGCCCCTATCATTGCCTGTACTTCACATGATGTACTCGGCATAATCCTTCCTGGCGAAATTGTTGCAACCAAGATCAAGTCAATCTCTTGCGCTGAGACATTGGCATCTTCCAGTGCCTTCTTTGCTGCTTCTGCTGCCATATATGCAGTTGTTTCATTTTTTCCTGCTATGTGGCGTCTTGCCACACCAGTACGTTCCTGTATCCACTCATCACTGGTATCAACCAATTGAGTTAACACTTGGTTATCCCACACTTCTTTTGGAATATAGGAACCTGTTCCACTTATTCTTCCTACCATAGTCCTCTTCCTGTTGCCGGTCATAATCATCTGATTAGCTCATTTATGAACAGCAACTTCTTTCTGTCATTTATTTTTGTTTTAAAATATTTTGACTATCAAATTATATCATTATAAAAGTATTTGTCAATATGTTTTTGTGATATTTATTAATTTTGGTAGTCGCTATCCGTGCGTCGCACGATAAATATAAAAAGTGCCTCACGACATCCGCACAAGCACTCTTAGCTCGATTCCGCTTCACTTCATCTCGCTATCCGTGCGTCGCACGATATATTAAAAAGCACCTCAAGACAGCCGCACAAGCACTCTTAGCTCGATTCCGTTTCACTTCATCTCGCTATCCGTGCGTCGCACGATATATTAAAAAGCATCTCAAGACAGCCGCACAAGCACTCTTAGCTCGATTCCGTTTCACTTCATCTCGCTATCCGTGCGTCGCACGATAAATATAAAAAAGAACCCTCGCTCACAAGTAAACTTGTGTCGAGGGTTCTTTTTTATATTTACCTTGCTTGTGCTAGACGCTTACATTCCAGCCTGAGCTGCAACTTCTGCTGCGAAGTCGTCAACTTTTTTCTCAAGACCTTCACCTGTCTCGAAACGAACGAATTTCTTAACTGTTACGTTAGCATTGTTCTCTTTAGCTACTTTTTCTACATATTTAGCAACTGTCAGATCACTATCCTGAACGTATACCTGGTCAAGCAGGCAGATTTCTTTCATTTCTTTGTTAAGACGTCCAATGATCATCTTCTCAATGATGTTAGCTGGTTTCTCTGGATTCTCTTTCTGAGCCTGAGCAAGAAGGATTTCTTTCTCGTGGTTCATGAAGTCTTCAGATACTTCTGCACGTGATACATATTTTGGAGACATAGCTGCAACCTGCATTGCTACGTTTCTTAAGCAAGCTTTGATGTCATCATTAATAACATCTGTATCAGCTTCAACTAAAACACCAATACGTCCGCCACCGTGGATATAAGATACTACACATCCGTCTGTTACAACTTTCTCAAATCTTCTGATGTTCAGATTTTCTCCGATTACAGCGATTTTCTCAACAAGAGCTTCTTTTACTGTCTTTGTTGTATCAGCTTCCCAAGCCTCAGCCATAAATGCATCCATATCTGCTGCATCTGTATCTGCTGCCTGATTAGCTACTGCTTCAACAAATGCCTGGAAATCAGCATTCTTAGCAACGAAGTCTGTCTCAGAGTTAACTTCTACGATAGAAGCTACTTTATCATCTTTTACTACAGTTTTAACAATACCTTCTGCTGCAATTCTTCCTGCTTTTTTCTCAGCTTTAGCCTGTCCGTTCTTTCTCAGGTATTCTACTGCTGCATCCATATCACCATTTGTCTCACCAAGAGCTTTTTTGCAGTCCATCATTCCTGCACCTGTCATCTCTCTTAATTCTTTTACCATGCTTGCTGTAATTGCCATGATCTTATCCTCCATTTTTATACTTTTTAAGGAATACTAATTCTTTAGTTTCCATTATTACATATGTTTGTCCATATAGTAAACCCACTTTTGCAAATTTTTTCTATATGAAACAATTTGGGAATGAAAAAATGCTTCAGCCTGATTAATCAGGCTGAAGCATTCGAGTCATCTTACTCTTCTACAGCCTCTTCAGCTACTGCTTCCTCAGCATCTTCATAATATGCTTCTTCTGCTGCTCCCTGGTTTGCTTCGATAACTGCATCAGCCATCTTAGAAACGATCAGTTTTACAGCTCTGATTGCATCATCATTACCTGGAATAACGTAATCCAGTTCTTCTGGATCACAGTTTGTATCAGCGATACCGATCAACGGAATTCCCAATGTGTGTGCTTCCTGTACGCAGATTCTTTCTTTCTTAGGATCTACGATAAAGATAGCGTCTGGGATTCTCTTCATCTCTTTGATTCCGCCAAGGTTTTTCTCAAGTTTAGCCCACTCTTTTTTCAACTCAATAACTTCTTTCTTTGGCAGTACATCGAATGTTCCGTCTTCTGCCATTGTCTCGATGTCTTTGAGTCTCTTAATACGGCTCTGGATTGTCTTGAAGTTTGTAAGCATACCTCCAAGCCATCTCTCATTTACATAGTACATTCCACAACGCTCTGCTTCTGTTTTAATAGCATCCTGAGCCTGTTTCTTTGTTCCTACGAAAAGTACTGTACCACCATTAGCTGCGATATCAGCAATTGCCTGATATGCATCGTCAACCATTCCTACTGATTTCTGCAGGTCGATGATATAGATACCATTTCTCTCTGTGTAGATGTATGGAGCCATCTTAGGGTTCCATCTTCTTGTCTGATGTCCAAAATGAACACCTGCTTCTAAAAGCTGTTTCATTGAAATAACGCTCATGTTACTTTCCTCCATTTGGTTTTAATCTTCCGCATGTTTATCTTTATTCCCCAAGACCATCTCACATTTCGTGAAATTAGGCACCAGAAAGGGCAATCCGCATGCGTGTTTTTTCGCAACGATAATAGTTTAGCATAAACACTTATGAATTGCAAGGCTTTTTTCACTTATTACTATTAGCTGATTTTTCAAGAAAAAATCCCTTAAAACACTCTGCGTTTCAAGGGATTTCTTCTTATTTTTAATCTTTTATCATTCGTATTTTATATAATTGGTTATCTTTAGTAACGAACGTAAATCATACCACCCTGAACAGGTCCCACAATAACACCAACGCCTTCTGTTGCTGCATGGATCATCTGTCCTCCACCGATATAAATACCACAATGGTTTGCGTTAACGCAAACATCTCCTGGCTGTGGATCACTTACCTGTGTCCATCCAAGGAATGTATATGTAGTTCCGAGTCTTGTATAGCTGCCTGTCAAACAATAGCTTACGAATCCGGAACAGTCAAATGCTCCCGGCGAGCAAGCTCCCCATACATATGCGGCTCCAAGCTGGCTGTATGCACGGCTTACAACTGAACCTCCATCAACGGATGGTGCTGCCGGTGCTGGTGCTGGTGTTGGTACTGGTGTCGGTGTTGGAGCTGGTGCTGGTGTCGGTGTGACAGTTGTTGTTCCACCTGTATTTGTTGTTCCGCTATTGTTTGTAGTATTACTTGCAACGGTTGTGTTTGATGCTGCATTATTCTGTGCTGCTTTTTCTGCGGCTTTCTGCTCAGCTGCTGCCTTCTCTGCTGCTGCCTTCTCCAATGCAACTCTTGCTGCTTCCTGAATCATGCTGTCAAGGTTACTAATCTCTGCACTCTTGCTTTCAATTGTTGTATTCAGTTCTTCAGACTGTGCCTGATATTCACCTTCCAGATTCTGAAGCTTTGCCTGATCTTCTTCCAGACCACTCTTCAAGTCCGTTACCTGCTGTACTGTATTCTGATATTCTTGTAACTGTGCTCTGTCATATGAATGCACTTTCTGTACATATTCAGCCTGAGTCAAAACTTCCGCAATACTTCCTGATGAGAGGATGCGTTCCATTGCTGAACCATCGCCTTCTTCATACATGTATTTAATACGGAGCTTCAGATCTTCATACTGCTGCTGCTCTTTCTGCTGAGCTGCTTCCAGCTCCACCTCTGCCTGAGAAATCTGCTGACCTTTCTCAATCAACTGTGTCTCAAGATCATTCATCTTTGTCATCAATGAATTTAATTGCTCCTGCAAAGAACTTACTTCACTCTGTTTTTCAGCTTTCTCTGCTTCCAATGCAGACTGTTCTTCACTCTTTGGTGCTGCAAATACCGGAGTAGCTACCATTGAACAAGATAAAACAACTGCCAGTATTAAGCCCTGTACCTTCTTAAACTTCATCTTACCACCTATTCCTTATTTTATATTTTTATTACCCTTCAGAAATTATAATCCACTGTTCTCCGAGCTGTTTTCGGTAAACGTTTCAATTTCGGGAAATTTTTTCAATTTCTTTATCATACGTTAATAAGTATAATACATCAGTGGCGATTATGCAATAGTTTTTAACATTTTCGTAACATTTGTTTTGTTACTTATTTATCACTCTGCATTTTTTGCCCAACTACTTCCATTGCTTTGTCCAACTGATTATCAGCCGTTGGATCATTTTCGTCCGCCTTATATTCAACTTCTACATCCGGAGTTACGCCTTTCTTATTAATACTGCGTCCCTTCGGTGTAAAATACTCTGCAATTGTAATTTTCATAGCTGTTCCATCGCCAAGATCAAGAATCTGTTGAACAACTCCTTTTCCGTATGTTGTAACTCCGACAATATCCCCAATTTCATAATCCTGTATTGCTCCTGAAAATATCTCAGATGCACTTGCACTATATTGATTTACAAGCACAGCCAATGGTTTTGTAAATTCGTGGCTTCCGTCAGATTTATACTCTTCTACATTTCCCGCTCTGTCTTTCACAGATACGATTGTGCCTTTCGGAAGAAGCAATTTTAACATATCTGTTACCGTATCCAGATTTCCTCCCGGATTACTTCTCAGATCAATGATCAAGCCTTCCATCCCCTGGCTTTCCAAATCGTTCAAGGCAGTCTCAAACTGTGAAAGTGTTACTTCGTCAAATTCACTGACCGCAATATAACCGACCTGATTCTCTTTCATTTCATATACAACTGTCGGGGTTTCAAGTTGTTTTCTTGTTGCCTTAAGCTCCAGTTGTTGTCCGTCACGTACAACATGAAGTGTTACATCTGTACCCTCTTTTCCTCGGATCCAGCTCACCACCTCATCAAGGGACTGGTCGGATATCGCATGATCATCTACTTGGTAAATTACATCCCCTTCTTTTAATCCGGCCTCTTCTGCTGGTGAATCTTTATATACTTTAGAAATCACAACTTCATTACTGGTTGTATTCTGCAACAAAGCTGCTCCAATCCCCGTATACGTTCCACTTACGCTTTCCTGTAGAGCATCCGTTTCTTCTTCATTGTAATACACTGTATATTTATCACCCAATGCATTTACATATCCAGCATAAATTCCCTGTTCCAACGCATCTTGATCAACTTCATCTTCATACAAATAATATTTATCAATAATTGCCTGTATTATCTGAAGTTTATTTTCTACCTGTTTTTTTTCTGATGAGGAAAATATATGTATGCCTGATACAATTGCCGTACAAAAAATTCCAACTCCCACAGCTAAACATAACGTAACTGCTGCTCCGCAAAGAACCCCTTTCCAGAATTTTTTCTTTTCTCGCTTTTGTTCTTGTTCAATCTTCTCTTCTAGTTCTGTTTTTTCCTCTAATGGATTCATTATTCATATACCTCTTTACAGATAATTCTGTGGATTTACTGCTGAACCATTTAATTCCACCTGGAAATGTAAATGAGCTCCAAACGAATTACCTGTGTTTCCTACATATCCAATCTGTTGTCCTGCTGACACTGTCTGTCCTGCTGATACGCATAATGCAGAGTGATGCATATATTTTGTAACAAGACCGTTACCATGATTAATAACAACCCAGTTTCCTGCACTATTACTCCATCCTGCAATCACTACGGTTCCCGATGCTGCTGCATATGTCGGTGTTCCCTCACTTGCCGCAAGGTCAAGTCCCTTGTGAAAAGCTCCATCAAAATCACGATAACCAAAAGTACTTGACACATATGCACCTGGACACGGATTTACAAATTGCCCATTTCCCACTACTGTATTACTTGAACTTGGCGGAACATAAGTACTTCCACCACTATTTGAATTACTATTTGTACTCTGAGCCGGTTTTTGTGCAGCTGCTGCGGCTGCTGCTGCGGCTGCCGCAGCTTCTTCCTGTTTTCTCTTTTCTTCTTCTGCCTGAGCAATTAATGCTTTCAACGTAGAAGCATTCTCTCCAATCTGCTGTTCCAGGTCCGCAAGCTCCACATTTGTATTATCAAGCATTATCTGGACTTCTTCTTGCTTACTGATCAACTCATTCTGCAATACTTCCAATTCTGAATATTCTGTCTGTAATGCTGCTTCTTTTTCTTCAACATCTTTTACGATTGCCTGAAACTGGTTTAGCATATCCCTGTCATAATTTGAAATTTGTGAAATGTATTCCGCTTTATTTAAAAAATCGCCGATACTCTCACTTTCAATCAAAATTTCAATTAACTGCGTATTACCATTCTCATACATGAATTTAATACGTTTTTTCATGCTATCATACTGATTATTTTCGTCAACCTTGGCATTTACCAATTCTGCCTCCGCTGTCTCAATTTCTGACTGTTTAGCCGTCAGTTTTTCCTGTGCTTTTTCCATATCCTCTACAATTCCAGACAGTTGTTCCGTAAGAGAATTTTTTTCTGCCTCTGTAGAGTTTTTTTGTGACTGTAGCTGATCTGCTTTCTTCTGTGCTTCTTCAATGGTTGTCGCTTGAACATTCACAGTCATCCCCATACTCATAGTCAACGCCACAGCTCCACTTATTATGCGCTTTGTTTTTCTTTTCATATTTTCACCCATATTATTAGTGTACGATACCTATGGCATCGTACACCTTCATAAACTCTATGTAACTTTTATCAAACTTTCAAATGCTTACGCACTGTGAAATAACTTCCGATAAATCCAATTCCTACTCCTAAAAGTAATCCGATTGGTAATAAGTAACGATATACTGTTGTTACCGGAAGGAATTCAATAATATTATTTAAAATTGCAAATTTTGCTAGAATATATGAAACTGCTTTTCCATACAGTACGTATAATATTCCTAATGGAATAACAGCTCCGATAATTCCCATGATAAGACCTTCAATTACAAATGGAGAACGAACTACGAAGTCCTTTGCTCCGATATATTTCATAATTGCAATCTCTTCTTTACGAACTGTAATACCCATTGAAACTGTATTGCTGATCAGGAAAATAGAAACTCCAAATAAAATCAGGATAATCGCAATAGATATATATGCTACCAACACATTCACACTGGAAAGTGTATTCGCAACAACATCTGACTTATTTACCTTACGAACTCCATCCAGACCTTTTGCAAAGTCAACCAACTCTTTCTGTGTTGCCGCAAGTGATTTACTTTTTGCAATTAAATCTTGTCCTTTCTCATCTACTGTTTTCATATATACTTCATAGTTATCTGAACCTGCAAGCGGGTTATCACTTTTAAATCCATCTGCCAGTTCCTTGTTATCTGCGAAGTATTCATCTTTAAACTTGTCCCATGCATCGTCTGCCGATACATATTTCACTTCGAGAACATCATCCCTGCTCTCAAGCTGTTTACCAATATTACTAATCTGGTCCTCTGTTGCATCTTCGTTAAAGAAAACCGTGATTGCTACACCTTCTTCAGCTGTCTTAATAATATACTGAAAGTTCAGCAAAATTGATGCAAATAATCCGAAAAGGAAGATACATGCCGACATTGTTGCAATAGCGGCAATTGAAAACATCTTGTTTCTTCCGATATTCTTCACACCTTGTTTTCCAACATATCCTAATGTACTAATCCTCATCTATATACCCACCTTTTTGTTCATCACTTACGATCACACCTTGTTTCATTGTGATAACTCGTTCGTTCATCTCGTTTACGATTTCCTGGTTATGTGTAACAACAAGTACTGTTGTTCCACGCTCGTTAGCCTCTTTCAGCAAACTCATAATCTCCCATGAGTTTGTCGGATCCAGGTTACCAGTCGGCTCGTCTGCTAACAAAATTGCAGGTTCATTTACAAGCGCTCTTGCAATCGCAACTCTCTGCTGTTCTCCACCTGACAGTTCTTTTGGATAGGACTTATATTTCTGTGCGAGGCCTACCAGTGATAATGCAGCCGGTACTTTTCTCTTGATCACTCGTGTCGGTGTCTCAGTAACTCGCAATGCAAAGGCAATATTCTCGTAGATATTACGATCCTTTAACAAACGGAAATCCTGAAAGACAACTCCAAGTCCTCTTCTGTATTTTGCAATGTTACGATGTTTCATACGATTCAGATTCTGTCCGTTAACAATAATTGTACCGTTGGTTGGATCAAGTTCTTTCATGATCAGACGAATCAGTGTTGATTTTCCTGAACCGCTGTCTCCTACAATGAAAACGAACTCGCCACGTTCAATCTTAACAGATACACCGTTAAGAGCTGCATTTCCCTTCGTGTACTCTTTCGTTACATTCTTTAATTCAATCATATGCTCCTCCTAATTATTTCTACTCCTTTGTATTCCCCAATACATTTAATACTCTAATGTTTCCATATATTTCATATACTTCACTACCATCAGCGCAATCTTAAATGTGATTGCATCTTCAAAGACACGCAAATCCAGACCGGTACTTTTCTGAAGCTTGTCTAGGCGATATACCAATGTATTTCTATGGATATACAATTGTCGAGATGTCTCTGACACATTCAGGCTGTTCTCAAAAAACTTATTGATCGTAGCCAATGTTTCTTCGTCAAATTCATCCGGTGATTTCCCCTCAAAAATTTCTTTGATAAACATCTTGCAAAGCGGAAGTGGTAACTGATAGATCAAACGACCGATTCCAAGTGTACTATATGCAACAATATCCTTCTCATCAAAGAATATTTTACCGACATCCAATGCCATCTTAGCCTCTTTGTAAGACTTAGATACTTCTTTGATGTCATTGACAACAGTACCATATGCAATATGGATATGTTCATCTCCCGTATCCTCTTTCAGAATACTCAACATATCTTTTGCCATCTTATCCATCTCTTTACTTCCATCTTTTTCAGACAGTTCTTTCACAACAATAATATTCTTTTCATCTACAGCTGTGATGAAGTCTCTTGATTTTCCTCCTAAAAGACTTCTGACATTATCCAATGCTGCACTGTCTTTTTCTCTCGATGTTTCAATAATAAAGATAACACGTTTTGCATCTGTGTCAATATGTAATTTTTTGGCGCGGTTATAAATATCCACCAATAACAGGTTATCCAGGAGCAGATTTTTTATAAAATTATCCTTGTCAAAACGCTCTTTGTAAGCAATTAATAAATTCTGAATTTGGAAGGCGGCAATCTTTCCAACCATGTATACATCTTCATTCTCCCCATCTGCAAGAAGAATGTATTCTAACTGCTGCTCGTCAAATATCTTGAAAAATTGGCATCCTTGAATTTCCTGGCTGTCTGCCGGTGATTCCCCGAACGACAGCACCACATCTTCATAGTTATGTCCGTTGTCTGATGTAGTAGCTAAAACTTTGCCCTCCACATCAAACACACAAAAATCAATTCTGGAAATTCCTTTTAATCCTTCAATTGTATTCAGAAGTATTTGATTTGTTATCATCCTTTTTTCCTCCACTGGCTCATTCAAATTCATGTGCAGTTTTCACAAACTTTTTTCTAATCATTCACACCCTGTAAGTCTATATATTTTATATACTAATGCAAAACTGCAAAAAAATAAAGACAAAATCCTTATTTTTTATGCATTTCCTCGTATTTATTTACAATTTTTTACTTTTTTCAACCTATACAGAGTTCACAAATCAGCCTTTCTGTGTTTTTCCTACTTGATAGCGAAATAATCTTTTCAGAATAAAATATTTGAATTTCCCACTTGCCTTTTCCTCTTTTTTTTGTTGGTTCAACAAGAAAGAGCATCCAAACCATACTCTTGCATTTAAAAGTGCTTTACTCTCTGCAATAAATTTTTCCTGCCATGGATAAGATAATCCGGATAATATGCAGTCCGGCTCCACACCATTGATCATATTAATCACTGCTTCTTTACTTCCGCTTTGAGCCGAGATCACTGCTTCTCCAACAAATTGTATCCCTTTTCGGTAAGTCTCGATTCGTTCTTTTAATAATCTGCCTGCTTTCTCATCTTCTGTAAGTAAAAAAACTTTCTTTTTATTTTTCACTAAATATCTAAAAAACAATCTGACGAATGTGTTGTTCTCCAAATCCTGTATTGCATTCTGATCCGTCACCTCTGCGCTTTCTAAAATTTCACGCTCTGACGGAAGTAATAAATCGACAGACTGTAATGATTGTTTCCATTCAGCATCATCTTGTCCTTTTAACAATACTTCCATTGGAATAAGTTCAATTGTACTGACACTTTCCCCTCCCATATACCGCATTACTTGCCTCATTGCCTTTTTTGCAGTCAGCAGGTTCAGTTCAATGTCAAAAACATTTATTTTTTCTTCCATTTTTCCACCTATTTTTTCAAGTCAAACGCATGTGATTCCTCACAAAACGATTATCTCAGTCGTACAATTGTACCAAAAACACTTCCCGATTTCAACTATTTTTATCAATTTTATCTCTTCAACGCAATATATTCATAGTTTTTTCATTTGATTTTCTTCAACTTTTCACATTTTCTTTTTACTTTTTATTTTCGTTCTTTTGCTTTTCTTCCCTTCTTCGTTTCGTGATCAAGCCACCAATTCTGCCTGTTTCTTTAGATGACAATGATTTCCATCCTGATTCCATTACTTTGTCTAGAAGACCTAATTCCTCAGCAATTTCATATTTCAGTTTTTCATCTTCTTCTAAGCATTTTAGATCTATCGTTTCTTTTTTCATCATGGATACCCCTTTCTTTTTTTCAGAGTATACCCATAAATGCAAAAAGACATTCTATATGAATGCCTTTTCTCATGATTCTATATTCTTTCTAGAAAGCAGACGGCTCATCTGGAATGATCACAGCTGCAATAAAATACGCTAATATGCCTGTTCCGAAACTGCATGCAGCCAGAAGCACCATTCCTAATCGAACCAATGTTGGGTCAATATTAAAGTATTCTCCTACGCCTCCGCATACACCACATAACATTCTGCTTTCTTTTGATCGATATAATTTTTTCATGATATTTTCTCCTCTTCATATTCATATTATATTCTTATAAATAACTTGCTACTTTTGAAATTCCACCTGAACCTGACCGATTCCACATTTTATATATAATTCTTTTTTTGCTCCATCACGAGAAATCTCTGCACCTGAACCAATCCCATCATATGACCTGTCTCCTACAGTAACTTCCCCCAGAGAACTTTCCACTTGGTACTTATATTCGTCCTCTCTTCCTTTTGCCTGATAAATGATACTTCCGACTCCACATTCAACTTCTGTAAATTCTGCCTCTCCTGCAATCTGCATTTCTCCTGCTCCACACTGAAATTCTGCACAATTTGAAACAAATTGTTCTATCTTTGCCTGACCGGCTCCTACTTCTACCTTTAATTCTTCAACTTGTATCTGACTGATATATAAGCTTCCGGCTCCCACCGAAATATCTGCTTCTTGTAATGAACGAGATGGAACTTTGATTTTTATCGTTGCCTTTGTATTATCTGACAATAATTTCTTAATTTTTTTCGAATCTTCCAATTCTATCTCTAACGAAGACTCGTCTGCTGTATAAGAGATTTCATTCAAAACATTGTCCGGAATATCAACTGTTTCTACTGTCAAATATCTTCCATCATACTCATCAATCTGTACATTTACCTGCGATACATCTACGTCCAACTCTTTTATTCCATAAAATGTCTGTTGTTCTTCCCCTTGCACTTCTAAATCATTTTCCGCTTCAAAGGTTATATAATCCAAATCCCTATCTTTTACAATACTTCTAAAAAATGAACCACCTAATATCACACCGATAATACAGCAAATCACTCCAATTGCAGCAAGGCTGCCACAAATTGCCCAGAATATCTTCCACTGCTTTTTCATACACTGCCCACCGCCTTTCCTCGATAAAATGGCCATCTGCAAATATTAACAAAAATCCGAAATATTGCAGGATACATAACTATACACAGTCTTACAGTTGCAGCTGTCGCCACCAACCCAATAGCCAACAAAATCAATCCGACTCCAATCATTATAATCGCCGATGGGAATCCAACTGCTGCCACAATTCCAAGTACAGCCACTGTGATTCCGGCTATTCCAATCCCCACTGATGCAACCACCAGGCCTGCAAAGACTGCATATGCTGCTATCACAAGTCCCAACACAGCAGCTACAATTCCTATTCCAACCGGAATCACAACCGGCGCACCAACCAGGATAATTGCAATGATCAAGATGATTTTTAACGTCTTGCTCGTCCATGGTTTCTGCCCTTGTCCCATGTTATCATAAGAACTATGATAATCCTGCTCTCCAAAAGCTTCATTATATGAATAGGTATCCCCTTCTTTTGTCCGCGAACTTCTCGCGGCAGGTGTTGCTTTTTCCTCAAATCGTTCATCCTGAAATCCAGATTCTGTAAATTCACCATTCTTTTCGCTTCCTGGTTCCAGATTCAGACATATAGTTGAGGCAACCTTCTGCGGAGTACCTAATTCCTCTATTACCTGCTGCTCATTCTCAGCTCCTGCATCATCAAAATAATCTTCATAATATTGCAGTGCTTCTACTCTTTCTTCTTCTGATATTCCTATGAGCAACTGCCTTAATTCTTCCATAAATTGTTTGCGGTTCATACTCCCACACCCCCTTCAAATATATCCTGTATCTTGCTAGAATAGTTCTTCCATTCAATTTTATATAAATTAAGCTGTGCCATCCCTTTTTCCGTTACTTTATAATAACGTCGGTTTCTTCCGTCATAACTCTTATCGTATACTTCCAGACATTCATCTTTCTGCAGTCTCCTGAGCACCGGATATAAAGTAGATTCCGATACATCAATTGCTTTACGTACATCCTGTGTAATCTTATAACCATAAGTACCCTCAGTTTCTCTTGACACAACAGCAAGAACAATCGCGTCCAATAAGGCAGCACCTGTGTTAAATACCATTCCATCACCTCATTTATGTATCATATTATTCTATTTGTAATATTATTTCTTTTCCAATATTATATGTCATATAATATTGTTTGTCAACTAGGTTTGTTAATAAGAAAACTCTTCCTATTCAAGAATGCCTCTGCATTCTTGCTGCGAGATGCGCGTCATGCAATGCATGACATACTTCTTCTGCGCATCTCTGCAATCCTGCCGGAGGCTATATCAGATGAGGGATTGACTCCCACCACTGATACTGATTTGTTACTCGCCACCTACAGAGGTGGGAGTCATCTCACATCTGATATATAAAAAGAGAGCAACCTCCACCAAGAATATTCTTAACAGAAATTGCTCTCTTCTATATACAGGATGTCCCTGTCACTTCATTTTATTTTGTCAAAAGCATCATAATCTCATTGCTTCTCTGTACAAATGCTGTCATCTCTTCCGGATTTAATGGCTTATGAGCCAGCATTGCCAGGTCATAGAGCTGTTTACAAATAATTGATACATTTTTGCTTCTCTTATGCTCTACAACAAATTTAACCAATGGATGATTTGCATTTAAAATCAGTGTTGCCTGTGTTCCAAACATACTTGGATCCATGCCACTCATTCCATACATCTTCATCATCTCTGCCATACGTCTGGATTCTTCTGACAGTACAGCCATCGATGCCACATTATCATCTTTGAGTTTTTCTACCTTAACATCCAGCTTATCATTTCCAAGCTCTTTACGGAAAATCTCTACGATACTATCCGATGTCTTCTGGAACTCTTCTTTCTCGTCTTCAGATACTTCATCTTTCAAAGACTCATGTACATCGGCATCAATTCTCATAAATTTCACATCTTCATGTTTCTGCTCCAGATAAGTAATGAATGCAGAATCAATATTATGTGTCAGCAGAATCGCATCCTGTCCCTGTTCTTTAAACATGTTGATATACTGGCTCTGCTGTTGTTCGTCTGTTACATAATAAACAGTAGTTTTTTCTTTTTCAGTCTGTTCAGAATTCTCTGCTGCGTCAGTTCCTTCTGTTGTCTCATTCTTTGTCTCTTCAGTTTCAGCATCTTCTTTTTTATTTGCCTTAATGCAATCTTCCAAAGTCAGATATTTGTGTTCCAAGTCTTTGTAAAGAATGGAATCTTTTACTTTACTACCGAATTTTTCATCTTTTAAGCATCCAAACTTGATGAATGGGCTGATATCATCCCAGTATTTCTCATAATTTTCTCTGTCAGTCTTGAACATTCCGTTCAGCTTATCTGCAACCTTCTTAGAAATGTAATCTGCGACTTTATTTACAAATCCGTCATTCTGCAGTGCACTACGAGATACGTTCAATGGTAAATCAGGACAATCAATCACACCCTTCAATACCATTAAGAATTCAGGAATCACTTCTTTAATATTGTCTGCGATAAAGACCTGATTGTTATACAATTTGATCTTTCCTTCAATTGAGTCATACTCTGTATTAATCTTAGGGAAATACAAAATTCCTTTTAAGTTAAATGGATAATCCATATTCAAATGAATCCAGAATAATGGTTCTTTGTAATCCATAAATACTTTTCTATAAAAATCAATGTAATCTTCTTTTGTACATTCGCTTGGATTCTTTGTCCACAATGGGTGAATATCACTGATTGAAACAGGACGTTTTACAATTTTTGCTTTCTGTTTTGCTTCGCCCTCTTCCCCTTCTTTCGGCTCTTCTGTGATATGCTCAACTACTTCATCTGTGTCCAGAACATCCGCCTCATCGATTGTCTCGTACTCCGGTTCTGCATTCGCTTTGCTTAAGAAAATTTCTACCGGCATAAATGAACAGTATTTCTCCAACACTTCTCTTACACGATATTCATTTGCAAATTCAAGACAATCTTCATTCAAAAACAGTGTGATCTCTGTTCCGACTTCCTGCTTATTTCCATCCTGCATCTCGTACTCTGTACCGCCTTCGCTTACCCAGTGTACAGCAGTTGCATCATTCTGATAAGAAAGTGTATCGATATGTACCTCATCTGCAACCATGAATGCTGAATAGAATCCCAGACCAAAATGTCCGATCATCTCATCTTCTGTTGTTTTATCCTTATATTTCTCAAGGAATTGTGTAGCACCGGAAAATGCAATCTGTGTAATATATTTTTCAACTTCCTCAGCTGTCATACCAAGACCATTGTCAATAAATTTTAATGTTTTCTCTTCTGGATTTACAATCACTTGAATTTTTGCTTTATAATTATCTGGAAGTTCATATTCTCCCATCATATCAAGCTTTTTTAATTTTGTGATTGCATCGCATCCGTTCGACACAAGCTCACGCACAAAGATATCGTGATCTGAATATACCCATTTCTTTATAATCGGGAAAATATTTTCGCTGTCAATTGATAAACTACCTTTCTTCATTGTCATAGTAAACACTCCTCTTTTATAAATCATTTTACTGTTAATCTGAAGTTAATTGGATGATACCATCTGCAATTCTTCTGTAAGCAGTATCATTTTTACCATCTAAAGAGTATTCTAATACGAGAATGACCAAAAGTCAACAACTTTTTAGCACTCGATTCAAACGAGTGCTAACATTTTCTATATTCAATTAATTCACACTATATTAACGGAACATATCCAGATTCGGTTTCTGGGAATCGTCTGATTTATCAGACGGTTGTTCCGGTTTAAGACCTGTATCCATTCTCTGGATCATTGTGAACATCACTGCTGCCACAAATGTACATATAACAACGGTAACGCCAAGTATCTCCGGGCTTTTTGCAAAACCATTAAAGATTCCCGTGTTCGTTCCTATT
The DNA here is from genome assembly GCF_003628495.1 of Ruminococcus sp. B05. NCBI lineage: Bacteria > Bacillati > Bacillota > Clostridia > Eubacteriales > Oscillospiraceae > Ruminococcus > Ruminococcus sp. B05. Next base: position 77,357 of record NZ_RBZR01000008.1, read on the forward strand.
ACTGCCGTCAAATTGGCAATCATATGTGTAAACACCGGTGCTTTAAATGAACCATATTTATCATAAACATACGCTAAAACCAATCCCAACACAAGTGCATTTACCATCTGTATTGCATTGCTGTGCATAAACGAGAACAAAATGGCGGAAAACATTGCCGCCCTCAAAAATGGAGTTTTTGTCCGCATTCTTTTATAAATAATCCCACGGAATAACAATTCCTCCATAATTGGCACCAGAATACTCAATCCGACAATCTGAAGCCAAAATTTCGAATTATAAAATATTGCCGACGTATTTTGAAAACTACTATTTCCTGACACTAATTGCACCATATAAGATAAACAACTCACGCCAATATTATATGCAACTGCAAACACTAACAAAAATATATATTTAGACCAGGTTGCTTTCTCTGGCATCTGTGCATTTTCTTCTTTTTCTCGTTTACGATCTTTAAAATAGAAAACAGAGCAGGCAAAAATGGAACAGATTGCTTTTACACACTGTATCTCAAGTGCATATTTTAATTCTAACTTCATGGCAAGTAATGAACACTGTTGCATTGCCATTGTCATAGCATCTGCACTCCCTGTATCAATTCCACTTATCACCTTCGCAAATTCATCTACATTTTCTATTACCAGTACACACGCTGTCCCGATACTAACACAGATTCCTACAATCCAGTAAACAAGCAGTGGGCCAAATACGTACCAAAACGGATTTTTTATCGGCTTATTATTCATTTCTCAAAGCCTCTCCTTTCTCTTGTATCCACCCTCTCAAGCTCTCTTCATCTCCAAATAGTGAACCTTGCACCATCTCTGGTTTTCCGCCGCCTCTTCCTCGAAACTGCGAATTCAGTTCTTTTACCAATAATCTCATATCCAATGTTTTGCTTCCAATCACATAGCGATATGACAACATTCCTTCTTCTGATGTTTCCGGCTGTCTGTTAAACACAGCACAAATATCATGTTGTTTTTCTAATACCTGATTCATTAAAAATCGTGGTCCTTCCCCATCCAGACCTTCTTCGAATAAACAGACTATCTTCTGAGTCGGATCTACTTCTTTCACTTTATACTCCAACAACATTTTTTTCTGTCTGTCCAACTCTTGTTTTAATGCGTTATTTTCTTCTTTTAAACGTTCCACTGCCTCGGCCGTTTCATTCTCTTTTGCACAGAGACTTGCAGATATCTGCCTTGTTGCTGATAATTTTTTCCTATAATCGCAAAGTGCCCGAAAACCACAGAGCATCGTAATTCTCACGCCGCCTTTATAACGCTGTGCATTTGTCAGTTTAATCTGTCCGATCTCTCCTGTTGTTTTTACATGTGGTGCACAACATGCACATACATCATATCCTGGTATCGTCACAATCCTAATCTGCCCTTCAATTTCAATTTTACTTCGATAAGCAATATTTTCTAATTCTTCTTTTGATGGATATGTAACCTGTACTTCCAGATTTTTTACAACTGCTTCATTCGCTTTCCACTCAATTTCCGCCAGTTCCTCTTTTGAAATTTCCCCATCAAAATCCATCGTACAGGAATCATCTCCCAAATGAAATCCTACATTGTTATATCCAAATCTTGCATGCACAAGCCCGGATATAATATGTTCTCCTGTATGTTGCTGCATCTTTTCAAAACGTTCCTGCCAGTCAATTTTTCCTTCCACAACATCTCCCGCTTCAAACGGATGCGAAGTATAATGCCACACATCGCCTTGCTCTTCCTGAACATCATGCACTTCATATTCATTCAAAGTTCCATGGTCAGCATATTGTCCTCCGCCTTCCGGGAAAAATGCCGTGCGATCCAAACGGATTTTATAATTTTCTCCATCCTTGCAACACTCTTGTACAATTGCCTGAAACATCTGCATATGACTGTCTTTGTAAAATAATTTTTCCGTCATTCTTTTCTCCATTTCACAACAGCCCTTCCCATATATAGGAAAGGGCTGTTATTTGTTGTTTATAGAATTCGTTTATACAAACATTTTCTTCTTATTGTTTACATTCTTTCCGGTGCTTCAAAGCCTAATAAATCAATACATGTCTCCAGCACATCTTTTGTAAGCTTTAACAATGCGATATAGCCGGCTTTCTTCTGAGCATCTTCTTCTGCCAAAATCTTTGTCTCATGATAAAATTTATTAAATGCGTTTGCCACATCATAAATATATGCACAAATTTTATGTGGTGCGATTTCTGCATAAACATTGTTAATCATTTCATTGAATTTTGCAATCTCAAGCATCAAAGCTTTTTCAGACTCATTTGTTGCTTCCTGAAGTTTCAAATCCTCAATGATACCGCCATCCTGCTGATATTTACCAAGAATTGATTTAATACGTACAATCGTATACAAAATGTACGGACCAGTATTTCCCTCAAATGAAGTAAATCTATCCACATCAAACACATAGTCTTTAGAGGCCTGATTTGAGAGATCGCCATACTTGATTGCAGCAAGTCCTACTGTTTTTGCTGTATTTCTTGCCTCTTCTTCCTCAACAGTACGATTATCCATAATCTTCTTATACATCTCTTCATCAATCTCACGGATCAGATTCTCCAGACGCATAACTCCGCCTTCTCTTGTCTTAAATGGTTTTCCGTCTTTTCCATTCATTGTACCGAATCCAAGGAATTTCAGCCCCGTTTCCGGACGCACAATACCACATTTTTTAGCACAACGGAATACCTGGACAAAATGTAATTCCTGACGCTTATCTACGACATAAATCACTTCATCCGGTTTGTATAATTCTTCACGCTCTACCAATGTTGCGAGATCTGTTGTATCATAAAGAGCTGCTCCGTCTGATTTTAAGATCATGCATGGTGGAATTTCTTTTTTATCTCCTTCTTCCTGAACATCAACGACCAATGCACCTTCATCTACATGTGCAAACCCTTTTTCTTTGAGCATCTCTACCATACCCGGAATATATTTCTGTGCGTCTGCCTCACCTTTCCAAAGGTCAAATTCAACATTCAGATTCTTATAATTCTTTTTCAAATCTGTAACTGATACGTTCATGATATGCTTCCAGATCGCACGATATCCTTTGTGTCCGTTCTGAAGCAGATAAGTAGCCTGTAATGCCTTCTCACGATACTCTTCGTGTTCTTTTGCATAACCGCTTGCAGTTGGATAAATTTCCTCCAGCTCTCCGATGGTAAATGGTGCCTCTTTTGGATATTCTCCCTCAAAGTTTTCATCGAAATATGGAAGATCCGGCTGACGTTTCTCCAACTCTGTAATGATCAGACCCATCTGGTATCCCCAATCTCCAAGATGAATATCGCCTGTTACATCATTTCCTTTAAAACGCATAATACGTTTTACACTCTCTCCGATGATTGCTGAACGCAAATGTCCTACGTGCAATGGTTTTGCTACGTTTGGTCCGCCGTAATCAATTAAGATTGTCTTCGGATTAGCTTCTTTTTCCACACCAAGTGTGTCATCTCCTGCCATCTCATTTAAAAATGCTGTCACGAAAGATGATTTTAATTTCAGGTTGATGAATCCAGGATTCACTGCATCTACCTGAGCAAAACATTCACTGTCCTGTAAATTTGCAACGATATCATTCGCAATCATAATTGGTGCTTTCTTATATGTCTTAGCAGCTGCCATTGCTCCGTTGCACTGATACTCACACAGATCCGGACGATTTGATACTGTTACTTTTGCAAACTTCGCATCATATCCCGCTGCTGTAAATGCCTGTTCCATTTCTTTTGTAATTAATTCAGATAAGGTATTCACTATATTTTCACTCCGTTCCATTTTATACTACTTCCATTTAGCTATTCTATCATTTATAATGAGTTCTATCAAGAAATTTATCAAATCATTTTGGAGGAAATTATGCTAAAAATCGGATCACACGTAGGAATGAAAGGAAAAGAAATGTTGCTTGGCTCAGCAAAAGAAGCTGTTTCCTACGGCGCCAATACATTTATGTTCTATACAGGAGCCCCACAAAACACTCGCAGAAAAGATATAAGTGAGTTAAATATTGACGCAGCATGGGAGTACATGGCGTCCCACAATATAGAAGAAATCATTGTTCATGCACCTTATATTATCAATCTGGGGAATGCCGTCAAGCCAGAAACTTTTGAACTTGCAACAGAATTTCTTGCGAAAGAAATTGAACGCACCATTGCCTGCCGAAGTCACACCTTGATTCTGCATCCCGGTTCTCATGTTGGTGAAGGTGTTGATATCGGAACTGCCCAGATTATAAAAGGCTTAAATGAAGTACTCACACACGACACTGACTGCTATATTGCACTGGAAACAATGGCCGGAAAAGGCTCTGAGATAGGACGTTCTTTCGAAGAACTCGCCCGTATCTATGACGGTGTTATATGTAACGAAAAACTTCGCGTTTGTTTTGATACCTGCCATATTAGCGATGCCGGTTATGATATTATCCATCACTTTGATGATGTCATCGATAAATTTGATCAAATATTGGGGAAGGAACAGATTGCTGTTTTTCACATTAACGACAGCAAAAATATACCTGGAGCTGCAAAGGATCGTCACGCTAATATTGGTTTTGGAGAGATTGGTTTTGATGCGCTGAATTATATTGTCCATCATAAAGATTTTGAAAATATCCCTAAAATCTTAGAAACTCCATATGTTCCAGATTTAGGAAATGCGAAAAAGTCCTATCCGCCATACAAATACGAAATTGAAATGTTAAGAAACAATACTTTTAATCCGAATCTGCTTGATTTGATTCGAGAAATTTAAAGCAAAAAAAGAAAAGATGCCGTAAAATTATACGGCATCTTTTTACTCGCGTCTGGGCGGATTCGAACCGCCGCTCCTGCCTCCGGAGGGCAGCGCTCTATCCCCTGAGCTACAAACGCAAATTCTTATTCTTAGATTATTCCAAGAACACAAGCATTACTTTAACATACTTTTTTCTAAAAGTAAAGAGGATTTGGATACTGCCTGTCCGGAAGACAGGCAGTATCGTTGCTGTTCACAGGTACTGTGAACGGTAACGCAGTATCCTCCTTGGCTTTAATCCATTTAACTCACTTTCTGTAAACAATTTTAATGAAAATATTTATATTTCACTCAAACACTTTCCCATCATCAATGTATGTGTGTTCTTTTCATAATAGTATGCATGATCACTCAAAACTTCCTCTTCTTGAACCTGAGTTTCATTGACTTCATTAATCATTTCATTTAAATCTTTTAAATCAGGGCTTTTCGATTTTGGAATCAAAATCACTTCATGGATACTGCTTGGCAGCAGATAGAAATCTTCACCGATAATTCGCGATGCCATTTCCAGAATATTTGGATAAGCAAGTACTGCAGCTCCAAATTGGTGAATTGAATTTGTCAGAATATACATAAACTCTTTATTCTCAGGTGGAAATTTTGCTTTCAACAAATCTTTTTCTTCCCCCTTTGATATGTCGCAAAGCTTTTCTATCACATGTTGCATACACATCAGTCTTGCAGGGATCAAACATTTTACATTAAGCTTTGCATCCTTATATAATTGTTCCACATTTACATTCCAGTTTTCGATATGTTCATTTCGAATCTGAATGGTTGCACTCCCCTTCTCATCTACATCAACTAAAATGTAAAAAACAATACTAAGATCCAGCAATGGAATATGTGGAACCTCTTTTAACATCTGCTGATTCTTTTCTGTATTCACCAGCTTAAATGCAATTTTCTTCTTTACATTCTCATACAACGATAATTGTGATACATCGTAGTCTTCTTCTACTTTTACTTTTTCATAAAATTCCAGAATCTCATTTACAATTCTATCAATTGACATTCCTTTTTGATATTGTTCAAAAAATTCTTCCAAATAGATTGCCGGTGCGATATTATATTCGTCACTTTCCAGTATCATCCCTGTTTTTTCCATTCCATTATTTTTTACAACAGAATACTTCGACGCCTTCATTCCTCCTTCCAATTTTAAATTCAGTTTTTCTTCCACCATACATACAAACTTTTTGTATTCCATATATGCTCCTTTCTTTTTCGGTGGTTCATCTTTAAATTCAACTGAGAAATCCGCACGATTCGTGCATGAAATATTAGCGATTTGCTAATTGATTTGAAATATATTATGTAGGAAGATTATATCGAATCGCTCACTAAAAAGCAACTGTTTTTTTCAAAAAGAAACAAATTTCTCGCAATCATTTTCGTAAAAACTTCAAAGCTGTTCATATAACACAAAAGATCCCTTAGTTTTTTGCCGTACGTACATCACAGAAAAGAAGCGCTGTAGAATCTCTATCTACACCGCTTCTCATAAAAGCAGACCCTCTGTCTGCCCACTTTATTCTTTTACCGATTATACTCGTGACAAGTATTCTCCTGTACGTGTGTCAATCTTCAAAACATCTCCCTGCTCTACGAACAATGGAACCATAACAGTAGCTCCTGTTTCAACGATTGCTGGTTTTGTAGCACCCTGTGCTGTATCACCCTTAAATCCTGGCTCTGTCTCTGTAATTGCAAGCTCTACAAACAATGGTGGCTCTACTGAGAATACATTACCATTGTGTGAACATACTTTTACAGTCTCGTTCTCTTTTACAAACTTCAATGCATCCCCTACAACATCTGAGTTCAATGCAATCTGATCGTATGTCTCAACATCCATAAAGTTGTAAAGATCTCCATCCTGATATAAGTACTGCATATCTTTTCTGTCGATATGAGCTTTTGGGAATTTTTCAGTTGGTCTGAAAGTTTTTTCAACTACTCCACCACTGATGATATTTTTTAATTTTGTTCTAACAAATGCTGCACCCTTTCCAGGTTTTACATGCTGGAACTCCAAAATCTGATAAATGTTTCCATCGATTTCGACTGTTACACCATTCTTAAAATCTCCTGCTGAAATCATTTGTAATCCTCCTTAAAATTGCGCACAAATACGCCTAACTTCTAAACTAAATATAATTCTATAATAATTTTATATTTTTTTCAACCTTTTTTTATATTAAGAGCTCTTCTTTTGCTCTTTCTTGTAAAAAAACAACACAATTCTCTCTAAATATCGCTTCAAAACAATCTGGATTTCCTCTTTTGGATGGATTGGTTTTACAAGAATATTACGGATACCGGCACGTTTCGCACCCCACACATCTGTAAAAAGCTGATCTCCGACAAAAAGCGTATTTTCTTTGTCCGTCCCCATCTTCTCCATTGCTTTTACATAATTTTTTGTTGATGGTTTATGTGCATTATAAATATAATTTGTCTGAATATCCTGATTAAACATCTTCACTCTCGGTTCTTGATTATTTGACAACAGACAAGACTGAAAGCCTATCTTTTCAAGCCTTGCAAATAATTTTTTTGCTCTTTCATCAGCCGGTGCCCCATGTGGGACTAATGTATTGTCAATATCAAAAATCACTCCTCGGTATCCTTCTTCAAATAATTTTTCAAATGAAATCACATATGTTGAAGCCATATATTCGTCTGGGAAAAATTTATTAAACATCTTTATCAATCTCCACTTATTTTGTACGCTATGCTCCGTGTATTATAGCAAGTTTCTAACCACCTTGCAACACAAACAACTTGTTTTTAGTCGTTATTTTGTTACTGTTCACAGTACGTGTGACCAGCGACGTTATTTTTGCTTGTCTTTTTGTAATGCTGCTTCCACATCTTCTTTAAATGTCTGCCACGCATCTTCATGTTCTACAAAATATTTTGGACATATTTTCCCTGTAACATCATAATGTCGGATCACATTTTCCTGTGTAAGTCCATATTTTTCACATAAAAAGGCGGTCAACTGTACTACTGATTTATATGTCTCGTCATTAAATTTCCCGGTTTCATCCGGATGACAGCATTCTATTGATACCGTATCATGATTTCTCTCATTTGAGGCATATGCAATTTCCCAAGTCGGCACACATTGTATGATTTCTCCCTCAAGCCCTACTACAAAATGACTGCTGACAGATGTTTCATGACTGTCTTTTAATCCATTGAAATAGTTTCGATTTTGCTGTGCCGTGCTCCCAGGATTCGCTGTATAATGAATTACAATTCCTGTGATTGAATCTGATTCAATTCCCGGTCTGGAATATTCATTGATATCTAAAAGCTGTACGTCAATATCTGGTTGAGATGCATCCACATCCAAATGTCCCTGTCGTTCCCTCCCATATCTTCTTTGCATTATTCCTATTCCAAGAATTACTATAAGTAAAATCACCCCGATGATCATCAGTTTTTTCGTTCTGTTTCTTCTAGATTTTCTATGATATTTTTTTATTGACTGATTTGATTTTCTTTTTTTCTTCTGCATGTACTTATCATAACACATTTTATGAATTTTTCCTACAAATGAAAAAGGTCAGTATGAATTTAAAAACATTCCATACTGACCAATATTTAAACTTTTTATACTACTGTTCTACACTATAGTTTGGCGCTTCTTTTGTAATATGAATATCATGTGGATGACTTTCTTTTAATGAAGCAGCTGAAATCTTCACAAACTGTCCGTTTTCTTTCAGTTCTTCAATTGTAGCAGTTCCGCAATATCCCATACCAGAACGAAGTCCACCCATGAGCTGGAATACAGTATCTTCTACTAATCCTTTATATGCTACACGACCTTCTACACCTTCCGGAACTAATTTCTTTGCATTCTCCTGGAAGTAACGGTCTTTGCTTCCATTCTCCATAGCGGAAATAGAACCCATACCACGATATACTTTATATTTTCTTCCCTGGTATAATTCAAATGTTCCTGGGCTTTCATCACATCCGGCAAAGATGCTTCCCATCATACATACATTTGCTCCGGCTGCAATTGCTTTTGTCATATCTCCTGAGAACTTGATACCTCCATCAGCAATGATCGGAACTCCGTATTCTTTTGCCACTTCATAACAATCCATAACAGCAGTGATCTGTGGAACACCAATTCCCGCAACAACACGTGTTGTACAAATAGATCCAGGTCCGATACCAACTTTAACAGCATCTACACCAGCTTCAATTAACGCTCTTGTTGCTGCTCCTGTTGCAACATTACCTGCGATAACCTGAAGGTCCGGATATTTTTCTTTAACCATACGAACTGTCTTGATTACGTTTGCAGAATGTCCGTGTGCTGAATCCATAACAATCACGTCTACTTTAGCTTTCACAAGGGCTTCTACTCGCTCCAGACAATTTGCCGTGATACCGATTGCAGCACCGCAAAGAAGTCTTCCCTGAGAATCTTTTGCTGATAATGGGTATTTAATCTGTTTTTCAATATCTTTGATTGTAACAAGTCCTTTCAGATTACCTTCTGCATCTACAATTGGAAGTTTCTCTTTTCTTGCTTTTGCAAGGATTTTCTTTGCTTCCTCCAATGTAATTCCTTCCGGTGCTGTAACAAGACCTTCTGATGTCATAGACTCTTTAATCTTTTTAGAGAAGTCTTCTTCGAATTTTAAATCACGATTCGTAATAATACCTACAAGCTTTCTTCCTTCTGTAATCGGAACACCTGAAATACGGTATTTTGCCATCAGATCATTCGCATCTGCCAGTGTATGTTCCGGTGAAAGATAAAATGGATCTGTAATAACTCCGTTCTCTGATCTCTTTACCTTATCAACCTCTTCTGCCTGCTGTTCAATACTCATGTTCTTATGAATGATACCGATTCCTCCCTGACGAGCCATTGCAATTGCCATACGATGTTCTGTAACAGTATCCATGCCTGCACTCATCATTGGAATATTCAGTTTAATTTTTTTTGTTAAATGTGTCGATAAATCTACTTGATTTGGAATCACTTCTGAGTATGCCGGAACCAGCAACACATCATCAAATGTAATTCCTTCTCCAATAATTTTACCCATGATTATTATTCCTCTCTTTCTCCAAACGTAAATATTGTCGTAAATATTTATCTGATATACTACAAAAATTAAGTATACTTGTCAAGAGTAATCTCGCACCAAAATTTGAATTATTTGTTCTTTATTTTATACCCATTATTTTTGCTAATATTCTTTTATAACCCTATCTATTTAACCTGTCAAAATTGCATTCTGATATGTCGAAAAAGAGCCCGGTAAACTACCGAGCTCTTTTCTATTTTTGATAGGATGCTTATTACATCATACCCATTCCGCCTGCTCCACCAGCTGGCATTGCAGGAGTATCTTCTTTAATTGTTGAAACAACAGACTCTGTTGTTAATAATGTAGAAGCTACACTTGTTGCATTCTGTAATGCGCTTCTTGTAACTTTAGCCGGATCAAGAATTCCTTCTTTTACCATATCTACATACTCTTCCTTATATGCATCAAATCCAACTCCCGGCTCTGATTCTCTGACTTTATTAATTATAACAGATCCTTCCAGTCCTGCGTTATGAGCAATGTGGAACAATGGTGCTTCCAGTGCTTTTAGAATAATTTGAGCACCTGTTTTCTCATCGCCTTCCAATTCATCAGCAAGTTTTGCAACTTCTTTTGAAGCGTGGATGTATGCAGAACCACCTCCTGCGATAATTCCCTCTTCAACAGCTGCTCTTGTTGCATTCAAAGCATCCTCCATACGAAGTTTTGCTTCTTTCATCTCTGTCTCTGTTGCAGCACCAACACGGATTACAGCTACTCCACCTGCCAATTTTGCAAGTCTTTCCTGTAATTTTTCGCGATCGAAATCTGATGTTGTTTCATCGATTGCTTTCTTTATCTGCTCAACTCTTCCGTTGATAGCTTCTTTATTTCCACAGCCATCTACGATAACTGTATTCTCTTTCTGAACTTTTACAGATTTTGCACGTCCAAGCTGATCCATTGTAGCCTCTTTAAGATCCATACCGAGCTCTTCTGAAATCACCTGACCACCTGTCAAAATAGCGATATCCTGAAGCATCTCTTTTCTTCTGTCACCATATCCTGGTGCTTTTACAGCTACTACATTAAATGTTCCACGCAATTTATTTACGATCAATGTTGTAAGAGCTTCTCCTTCGATATCTTCAGCAATAATCAAAAGTCTTGCTCCAGACTGAACGATCTGCTCCAAAACAGGAAGGATATCCTGAATGTTAGAAATCTTCTTGTCTGTAATCAAAATATATGGATCATCCAGAACTGCTTCCATCTTCTCCATATCTGTTGCCATGTAAGCTGAAATATAGCCACGGTCAAACTGCATACCTTCTACAAGGTCAAGCTCTGTCTGCATTGTTTTAGATTCTTCGATTGTAATAACTCCATCGTTAGAAACTTTTTCCATTGCATCTGCTACCATCTGTCCAACAGACTCATCTCCTGAAGATACAGCTGCAACTCTTGCAATCTGCTCTTTACTTGTTACTTTGCTGCTCATATCTGCAATTGCTTCTACAGCTTTATCTGTTGCTCTTTTCATACCTTTACGAAGTACGATTGGGTTAGCACCTGCTGCCAGGTTCTTCATTCCTGCATTAACCATTGCCTGTGCAAGAACTGTTGCTGTTGTTGTACCATCTCCGGCCACATCATTTGTTTTAGCAGCAACTTCTCTGATAAGCTGTGCTCCCATGTTCTCAAATCCATCTTCAAGTTCAATTTCTTTTGCAATTGTAACACCATCATTTGTGATCAATGGTGCTCCAAAAGATTTATCCAATACTACGTTTCTTCCTTTTGGTCCGATTGTTACTCTTACTGTATCAGCAAGTTTGTTCACACCTGCTTCTAATGCCGCTCTGGCTTCTGCACCATATTTAATTTCTTTTGCCATGATATAACTCCTCCAATTCTATCTTGCAAATCCTGCTTCTCATTTTAAAAAGCGGATAATGTTCTCCGCCTTCTTATTCTTCTATATTATGCCTCAACGATTGCTAAGATATCGCTCTGTTTTACAACGATATATTTCTCGCCTTCCAGCTCTACATCTGTTCCTGCATATTTAGAATAAATAACTTTATCTCCAACTTTCACCTGCATTGTTACTTCTTTTCCATCTATATTACCACCAGGTCCGACTGCGATTACTTCTGCCTCCTGTGGTTTTTCTTTTGCCTGTCCAGGTAATACAATACCAGACTTTGTTGTTTCCTCTGCTTCTAACTGCTTCAATACAATTTTATCACCTAATGGTACTAATTTCATTGTAATTCCTCCTTAAAAAGCTATTTATTAGCACTCATTTCTCTTGAGTGCTAACCCATGAATATAAAATAACACTCTGCTAACTATTTGTCAACAGAGTTTATAAATTTTTCTTTTTTTCTTTATCTATATTTATTTGTTCTTTCTGTCCAAAACATAAAACCCGTTTTCAATCCGAAATACCAGTATATTACCATTTTCTGACTGATAACGTTCTTTCACCACTCCGCTGCAAGATAGTAATTCTGTTCTTGTTGAAATATAACACTGGTATTTTGCATCAAGTGAAATCGCTTTAAGATCGTTCTCTCTCAATTTTAAATAAATATAATCTTCTTCCATATCATAGCGGAACACCTGACAGCGATGTGTTGCATCATCAAATACTCCGTCCGCTGAAATTGTTTTTATCATTTGCAGTGCAACTGCATTTCCTTCGTACATTTTCGGTCCTCCTTTATATTATTCTGCATCTTTGAAAATTATGAATCCTTCTTTTTTCTGAAAACGAAAGGGCATCAGAATACTGATACCCTTTCTGGTTGAACTTTCAAATTACATTCTTTCTTTTTTAATCTTCTCTAATTCTGTGAATACATAATCATTCAACACTTTGATATAAGTACCTTTCATTCCTGAAGAACGCGATTCAATAACTCCTGCACTTTCAAATTTACGCAATGCATTTACGATCACTGATCTTGTGATTCCGACGCGATCCGCAATCTTACTTGCCACAAGGATTCCTTCTGTTCCATTCAATTCATCAAAAATGTGAACAATTGCCTCAAGTTCTGAGAAAGATAATGTACTGATCGCAGACTGAACGATATGCTCTTTTCTTGTCTCCTCTGCGCTTTCTTCATTAACAGAACGAAGCATCTCAAGTCCGACTACTGCTGTTCCGTACTCACTCAAAATAATATCATCAATCTCATATCCTTCATTTTGCTTGTAGATAAACAAAGTTCCAAGACGCTCTCCTGCAATATCGATTGGTGTGATAATTGCCTGATAGCCTTTCACAACATCCCCTGAAAAACCAAGAGTCTCAAGATTGACATTCTCTTTTGTAGATAAAATGCTAAGCAAACGCTCATTCAACATCTTATCGATATGAGCACCCACACGTTCTTCCAATAATTCTTTGATTTCTTTTACATTGACTGACTTACTTGTCCCCAAAACTTTGCCTTTTTTACTTACAACCAGTACATTCGAATCAAGAATTTCTGTCATAACAGCGCAAATATCATTGAATACAACCTTGCTCGAATTATTATTATGCAATAATTTATTGATTTTTCTTGTTTTATCTAATAACTGTACACTCATCATTTTCCTCCATGTCCGAATTGTATGTACAACTCATATTAAATCACCATATAAGGGTATATTATCATACAATTCCTAACTTTTCAATCAAAGTGCTCATATTTCTTTCGAATATTTCATTCAAGTCGAACGTCCGTGAGACTTGGCGCGTGATTCTGGTCAGCGAAGCTGACATATTCCTATCAGAATCACTGCGCATCCTCGCAGAGCGTTTATCTCAGTCGGAGATTGGACTCCCACTGAGACAAGTTTGCTATTATTCACCACCTAAAGAGGTGGGAGTCTTCTCGACTTAGATAAACTTTTTATTATGCGTTCTCTTTTTCAATTGTCTCTACATATCCACATTTTTCATCGGCGCAAACCAGCTTATTTCCCTTTTCAACCATGTAGCCTCCGCATTTCGGACACTTCTTTTTCGATGGTTTCTGCCAAGACATAAATTCACATTCCGGATTATTCTCACATCCGTAGTAACGTCTTCCTTTTTTCGTTTTTCTGATTACAACTTCTTTGCCACAAACAGGACACAAAACTCCAATCTTCTCAAGATATGGTTTTGTATTTCTACATTCCGGGAATCCGGGACATGCAAGGAACTTTCCATGTGGTCCGTATTTTACAACCATATTACGGCCACACTCTTCACATATCACATCAGTAACTTCATCTTCAATCTTAACACTCTCCAGTTCCTTTTCTGCAATTTGAACTGCTTCATCCAAATCCGGATAGAAATTACGGATTACTTCTTTCCATGCAACCTTTCCTTCTTCTACCATATCCAGAAGGCCTTCCATATTTGCTGTGAAACTCACATCCACAATACTTGGGAAGGACTGCTTCATGATATTATTTACAACTTCTCCGATTTCTGTCATATACAGGTTTCGGCCCTCTTTTGTAACATATCGTCTTGCAATAATCGTTGAAATTGTCGGTGCATACGTACTTGGTCGTCCAATTCCCTGCTCTTCCAATACCTTTACAAGAGATGCTTCTGTATAATGTGCCGGTGGCTGTGTGAAATGTTGTTTTGTTTCATCCTCTTTCTTTGTAAGAACAGATTCTGTACTTAATCCGTTCACAAGAACATTACTTACTTCCTTTTCTTCATCAGCCTCTGTATAAACTGTGCGGAATCCTTCAAACACACATCTTGATGTAGATACTGTAAATACATAGTTTGCCGCACCGATTTTTACAGAAGTTGTTTCAAACACTGCCGGTTTCATTCTACTAGCAGTAAAGCGTTTCCATATCAACTGATATAATCTAAACTGATCTCTTGTCAAGGAGTCTTTCAATGAGGCTGGTGTTCTTGTAATATCAGAAGGTCGGATTGCTTCATGCGCATCTTGAATCTTTTTACCTGTCTTTTTCTCTGTACTGCCTTCCGTTACAAACTCACTGCCATAAGTCTCTGAAATATAACTTCTTGCTGCTGCATCTGCTTCCTCTGAGATTCGTGTTGAATCTGTACGCAGATAGGTAATGACACCGACTGTTCCATTCCCTTTAACATCAATTCCTTCATACAACTGCTGTGCAATACGCATTGTCTTCTGTGTTGCAAAATTTAACACCTTTGATGCTTCCTGCTGCAATGTACTTGTTGTAAATGGCAGAGGTGCTTTTCTTGAACGCTCCCCAGTTTTTATATCTGTCACTTTATATTCTGCATTCTCCAGCTCTTTTAAAATCTGATTCATCTCTTCCTCTGAATGAATCGTCATTTTTTTATCAGCTGTTCCATAAAATTTCGCAGTCAATGGACGTTTTTCACCTTTTACTTTTAAAATTGTATCCAGTGTCCAATATTCTTCCGGAATAAACGCATTAATCTCATCTTCACGATCTGCAATAATACGCAATGCAACAGACTGCACTCGACCTGCACTCAAACCTCTCTTCACCTTTGCCCAAAGCAGCGGACTGATCTTGTATCCAACCATACGGTCCAATGCACGACGTGCCTGCTGAGCATCCACAAGATCCATATCAATCTCTCTTGGTGCTTTTAATGATGCTTTAACTGCATTTTTTGTAATTTCATTAAATGTGATACGACGCATCTTCTTGTCGTCTAATTTTAACGCCGCTGCAAGATGCCAGGAAATGGCTTCTCCCTCGCGGTCCGGGTCAGTTGCAAGAAACACTTTGTCAGCTTTTTTTGCTTCCTTTCTCAGATTTGCAAGAATATCTCCTTTTCCTCTGATAGTAATATATTTTGGTTCATAATCATTCTCCACATCGATACCGAGCTGACTCTTTGGGAGATCCCTTACATGTCCATTTGAAGCTGCCACTGTATAATTGCTTCCTAAAAATTTCTTGATTGTTTTTACTTTTGCAGGTGACTCCACGATAACAAGATAATGTGCCATAAAAACATTTTCCTCCATTATAGGCAGAATTTCTGCCATTCATCTAGCTTTCTCATACTTTTATATAATAATTTTTTGATATTTCCCTAATTAAGCCTTGTATCTGTAATGCACTCAAAATTTGAAAAACTATAGAAACCTGTAGTCCTGTTTCCTCCATAATTTGATTCGCACTTTTAGGATAAAGACCAAGTGAACTATACACCAAATTTTCCTTTGTTTCAAGCACTTTTTTCTTTTCTTGTTCTTTTTCTTTAAATTCGACACTTTCCGCTACATTTACAATCCCAAGTTCTTCCAGTAATTGTTCCGGTGATAACAATATACCTGCACCTTGCCATATAAGCCTATTGCAGCCCGAACTCAAAGCACTATTAATTGGTCCAGGCAATGCATAGACATCTCGCCCTTGTTCCAATGCCATGTCAGCAGTAATCAATGAACCGCTTTTTTCTCTTGCTTCTATAACCAATAACACCTTGGAAAGGCCACTGATAATTCTGTTCCTTTTTGGAAATTGGAATCCCAAAGGTGGCGCTCCAAGTGGAAATTCTGATAAAATCCCACCACCTTGTTCGATAATATCATGATATAGACCTATATTTTCTCTTGGATAACAAATGTCCACACCATTACCAAGGACTGCAAATGTTTGTCCTCCTCCCATCAATGCTCCTCTTTGACTAATACCATCAATTCCTTTAGCAAGACCGCTGATGATCTGCACCTGATGTTGTGCAAGCTGTTGTGCAAATTCAAAAGCATATTTTTCTCCATATGGTGTACACTGTCTTGCTCCTACAATTCCCACACTATATTTTTCTGCTCTTGGCAAACTTCCTTTATAAAATATTGCATATGGTCTATCTGGTATCGACTGCAATTGTCGTGGATAATCTTCTTCATATCGTAAAACAACAGAAACTCCTTTTTTCTCTAACTCCTCTTGCACATAATCCGGATTCAACTCCTTTTGCGCCTGTTTTATCACGTTTTTTTCCTTTTCCGACAAAAAATTTAGTGTGTTTAATTCTGTTTCTTCTATATAATAAGCACGCTTGGCAAAATTCATATGCTCTCTTAATTTATTTTTTTTATTATCTGACAAATTCTGAATAGAAGCCAGCCAATATTCATATTTTTTCTCATCTTGTATCATTTCTATTTCCCCCAATATTTTTTATCCATAGCCCGATATCCTATGGCCTCCTGTAAATGTCTCAGCTCAATATTTTCCGACTCATCTAAATCTGCAATTGTACGTCCTACCTTCAATATTTTATAATATGTTCGTGCAGTTAAACCGAGCCTTGAAAATGCCTGCCGCATCATTTGTTCCTCTTTTTTTCCAAGTCTGCAATATTTCTCTAGCTGTTTTCCTTCCAATTCTGCATTAGTCAAAATTCCTGTTGTCTGATATCTCTTTTGTTGTATTTTTCTTGCTTTTGAAACACGTTTCCGTATCTCTTCAGACTTTTCTTCTCTTCTTTTTTCTTTCAAAACCTGATATTTCACTCTCGGCGCCTCCACACATATATCCATCCGGTCAAGAAATGGCTGACTTAATTTTCCGATATATTGCTGTATTTCTCTTTCTGTACACCGACATTTGTTCAAATCGGGATAGCATCCGCAAGGGCAAGGATTTAACGCTCCAACCAGCATAAAATTAGCTGGAAACTGATATGTCCCCTGTGCTCTTGTAATCCGAATCTGATGCTCTTCTAACGGTTGTCTCAGCACTTCCAGTACCTCTCTTGAAAACTCCGGTAATTCATCTAAAAATAAAACACCGCTATGTGCCAGACTGATTTCACCCGGTCTTGGAATTCTTCCGCCTCCAACCAAAGATGTTTTTGTTGCTGTATGATGTACACTTCGAAATGGTCTTGTACAAATAAGAGGATCTGTTTCTTCCAACATTCCCAACACACTATATATTTTTGTAATTTCTATGCTCTCTTCTCTTGTCATTTCCGGAAATATTGTTGGAATTCTCTTTGCAATCATAGATTTTGCACTGCCCGGAGGTCCGATCAACAATAAATTATGATTTCCTGCCACGGCAATTTCCGTTGCTCTTTTCACAGCAGCCTGTCCATAAACATCACTATAATCTAACGGTGGTTCAAGATTTTCACCACTATCTTTTGACGAATATAGTGTCGCATTAATTTTTGCTTCCCCGCTTAAAAACAACACCGTTTCTTCCAGATTTTCCACTCCGATTACTTTCATTCCTTCAACTAATGCACCTTCTAAGGCATTTGCTTTTGGTAAAACACAAGTTTTGATCCCTCTTTTTTTCGCTTCTAGTACAATCGGAAGAACACCTGTGACAGATTTCACATTTCCATCCAGACTTAATTCTCCCAGCATCATTACATTTTCCACCGATTCTTGCTCAAGCTGTCCCAATGCTGTTAAAATTGCTACCGCAATCGGCAGGTCAAACGCTGCGCCCCTCTTTTTAATCGTTGCCGGAGCAAGGTTTATAATTGTTTTTTTTGCCGGAAATTCCATCCCTGAATTGTGAATTGCCGTTCGTACTCTGTCTGTCGCTTCTTTTACTTCTGACGACAAATAGCCCACCATATGAAACATTGGAAGACCATTACTTACATCTGCTTCTACATTTACAAGCTCTACTTTAAGCCCGAATACAGCTGCAGACAGTACTGTACTAAATCCCATGTACGCACTTCCCTTCTTTATTTACTTTACTAAATTGGATTCTTTGACCGAAAATGGTCTTTTTGATGTTCGCTGACAAAGAATTCTTCAGCGGATATTTGTAACATGCATGTTTTAAAAAAAGAAAGAATAAACGCTATGCCATATTACACGCTTTATTCTTTCCTTGTATCTTAACTTGAATCAGATAAATTGTCAATTCTAATTTTGAAAAATCTCCTGATATTTTTTTGTTGTATAGCTCTCTACTGCCTGCTCTAATTGTTCGTATTTCTCCAGCATCTCTTTTCCTGCTTTCGATACACTTGCAGCTCCACCGAATTTTCCTCCGGGTTGTCTCTCTACAAGTGTTTGTCCGGACTCTCTTTCTGCGTCTCGGATCATCGACCATGCTTTGCTGTATGAGATTCCGGTTTTTTCTGATGCTTCTCTTACTGAACCCAGACTTTCGATTTCTCTAAGAAGTGTTACCATCCCTGGTCCAAAGAATGGTTTGCGATTTGTAAGTCTTACCTTTACCGTTGCCCTCATACGAGTCTCCCCATATTGTCTGACAATCTCATCACTGTCTTTCACACTGTCTGCACGTACTAAAATCCCTTCATCTTTAACAACTTCATAAGCAGGTTTCACCGAAAGACTCTGGATTGCTCCACGCAATCCTTTTTCTCCTTGGTATCCAAGAATTGACGCAACCAATGAAGCAGATATAAGTATTGGATGACCGGCATGATAATTCACCGAAGGAATTACCAGTTTGGCCGGATTCTTCATCAATTGTTCCACAGTATCCTTTGTAAATAATGCAATTTCTACCGGGCATACAAATATTCTTTCACATCTTGTCTCCAGATATGAAAGCCCCTTTTTCACACTGGAAAACATTTCTCCTTCATTGTCCTCCGTATCATATAAAAAGCTGACGCCGAACCCTCTCAATTCTTTTTTCAGATTTTCTTTTTCTTCTTTACAGACAACCACTATATCTTTGATTCCTGCACGCTGAAATGTCACCACAATCTGTGCCGCAATATTCAAATCATCTATCTCTTCCATTGGATTTTGTTTTTTTCCATGACCGCCATATCCAGATGCAACAATCACTGCACCAACACTATTCATCGTCTTTCCTCCTAATTACCGCTTCTTTTATTGTTACTTTATAATTACCTGTAAAATGTAATTCTATTTGTCTTGCTTTTATTATACACAAGAGTCGATATTTGGAAAAGCACCAATTTCTTCATTTCATCATAAACTATATTAAATTGTTTCTGTCTGAAATATATACAGAAACAGAATATTTTCTGTGAGGTATGCTTTTGAAATCTTTCCCTGCCCCGCTCACTTCTTCGGAAGAAAAGTATTATTTTCAAAAATATATTGAGGGAGACCTGCAGGCAAAACATATTTTAATTGAGCACAACCTTCGGCTAGTTGCACATGTTATAAAAAAATATCAATCTCTGGATGACGATTTAGAAGATTTAATTTCTATCGGTACAATTGGATTGATCAAATCAGTTATGACATTCAATAGTGAAAAAGGTAATCGACTGGCAGCCTATGCTTCTAAATGTATTGATAATGAAATTTTAATGTATCTGCGTTCAAAAAAGAAAACAAGCAAAGAAGTCTCACTTTATGAACCACTTGGAATTGACAAAGAAGGAAATGAAATTCAATTATATGATATCATTGAAACGAATGATGCCGATGCATCTGAATGTATCATGCTAAAACAAGATATACAAAAATTATATGAGGAGTTAGAATCTCTTCTAACTCCTCGTGAACGTCTTGTATTAAAAATGCGCTATGGACTTTACAACGGAGAGGAATATACTCAACGTGAAGTCGCACGACAACTTGGTATCTCAAGATCTTATGTTTCAAGAATTGAAAAAAGTGCCATACAAAAATTACGTTCATCCTTCTTTACTCAGCAAACTGTAAAATAATATTTTTAATAATTACAGTTGCTTTATCCATACCTTCTGCTGTGATATGTTCAAAAGCACCATGGAAACCATATCCGCCTGTTCCAAGATTTGGACACGGAAGACCTACAAAGCTGAGACGTGCACCATCTGTGCCTCCTCGGATTGGTGCAATATCAGCTTTTACTTCAGCCATCTCACATGCTTTTTTAGCATACTCAATCAATTCCATACATGGTTCTATTTTTTCACGCATATTACGATAAGAATCATTAAGCTTAAGTTCTACTGTTCCTTCTCCATATTTTTTATTCACAATTTCTGTAATATTTCGAAGTAATTCCTTACGATTTTCATAACTCTCTGAATTAAAATCGCGGATAAGATAACTCATTTTAGTTTCTTCTACAGTACCAGTCATTTCCATCAGATGGAAAAAGCCTTCATAGCCTTCGGTGTATTCAGGTGCTTCATCAACTGGCAGCATTCCCTGAATTTCCATTGCAATCTTTTGTGAATTCTTCATGATTCCTTTTGCTTCTCCAGGATGCACATTTACCCCATGCACGTAGAAATCCGCTGATGCTGCATTGAAATTTTCAAATTGAATCTCTCCTTCCGGACCGCCATCTACTGTATAAGCATATGGTGCCCCAAACACTTCCAGATTCATGTGTTTTGCACCGCTTCCAACTTCTTCATCTGTTGTAAAGCTGATGGATACTTTTCCATGCGGGATATTTTCTTTTATCAGTTCTTCTGCAACAGTCATGATTTCAGCAATACCTGCTTTATCATCTGCCCCTAAAAGGGTCGTTCCATCTGTCGTGATCAATGTTCTTCCAGTTAAAGTTTTTAAGGATGGAAATTCAGCAACAGATAATACCTTCCCAGATGTTCCTAAAGATACGTCATTTCCATCATAATTTTCAATAATCTGTGGATTTACATTTTCGCCACTATAATCCGGAGCTGTGTCCATATGAGCAATAAATCCAATTGCAGTACGCTCCTCATATCCAGGAGTTGCCGGAATATGTCCATATACATATCCAAACTCATCCATATAGGCATCTTCGATCCCTATTTCTTTCATTTCTTCTACTAATTGCTTAGCCAAATCAAACTGACGTGATGTTGTCGGTGATGTTGTACTTTCCTCATCACTTGTTGTCCAGATTCTGGCATACTCTAATAATCTTTCATATGCTTTCATATCTTCTCTCCTATTCTAAAAAAAGGAATCCTGCAAGCAGAATTCCTTTTTATTATAACATTTAGTTTGCCTGATGAGTATATCCGAAGAAGAAATATCCAAGTGGGCAATAGTATGTGCCTTCAATTCCATCAGCAAGCATGTATTTCTGTGTATAGAAGTAAAGTGGATTTACTACATAATCCTGTCCAACGAGAATATCCTCTGCCTGATGTAACAGTTTCATACGCTCTGCAGCATCTGAAGTAGCTTTAGCCTCTTTGATGATATTATCATACTCTGGATTAGCGTACTGAGCATCATTGTTTCCACCACCTGTCATCCACATATCAAGGAATGAAATTGGATCGTTGTAGTCAGAAATCCATCCGTTACGTGCAATAGAGTAATCTCCATTTTTACGTGTCTGAAGGAATGCAGCCCACTCCTGGTTGTTCAGAGTAACAGTTACGCCAAGTTCCTGCTCCCACATATTCTGAAGTGCTTCAGCAACGGCTTTGTGAGCATCACTTGTATTGTACAGATATTCTACAACTGGGAAGCCTTCTCCGTTAGGATATCCTGCTTCTGCAAGAAGCTGTCTTGCTTTCTCACAGTTAGCTTCATAATCCGCATCTGTTGGTGCATAGTAATCTCCACCTTCCTCACGGAAGTCTCCGCCATCAGCATCAGAAATACCAGATGGTACATAACCGCCGGCTTCAACCTGTCCAGACTGAGTTACTTTATTAACAATGTAAGTACGGTCAACAGCAAGTGTGAATGCCTCACGAACCTTCGGATTGTCAAATGGAGCTTTCTGTGTCTGGAAGCATACATAATATGTTCCAAGGTAGTTTAAGATTTTCATGTCGCCAGAAGCAATCAAGCTTGGAAGCTCTGCCTGTGGAGCATCCTGGATGAAATCAAGTTCTCCTGATTTGAAACCAGAAAGCATAGCGTTTGAATCATCCATCAATTTGAATGTAATTGTATCTGGTCCAAGATTTTCGTAATCATAGTAGTTCTCATTCTTAGCCATAACAATCTGTGAGTTATGTGTCCACTCTGTCAGTTTGTAAGAACCATTTGAGATATATGTTGATGGATCAAATGTCCACTGATCACCTTTTTCTTCAATGATATCCTGACGTACTGGCATTGTGGCTGGGAATGCACAGATTTCTTCAAAATATGGAACATCTGTAGTAATAGTAACTTCAAATGTCTTATCATCAACTGCTTTTACAGCAAGTTCAGAAGCATCTTTCTCTCCTGCAATGATTTCATTTGCATTTACAACGCTGTCAAGCATGTAGCTGTAGTCAGCTGCTGTAGCCGGATCTACAAGACGTTTCCAAGAGTATTCGAAATCTCCTGCTGTAACATCTTTTCCATCAGACCATTTGATACCGTCACGAAGGTGGAATGTATAAGTAACTGTTCCGTCTTCATTTTCAACTTTGTCATAGCTTTCTGCCTGACCATAAGTAAGCTCTGCGCTATCTACTGTTCCGTCAGATCCATCAGCTTCTTCTCCAGTATCCTGCCATTTCATCAAACCTTCGAATAAGTGGTTTGCCATAACACCACCATCAACAGTAGAGTTCAGAGCCGGATCCATAGTCATTGGTTCAGATGCAAAGTTTACTGTTACATTGAATCCATCGCTACTAGTTGTAGCTGCTTTGTCATCTTTTGCTGTTTCTTTGCTTGAACCACAACCTACAGCCATAGTGCAAGTAAGTGCAGCAGCTAAAATAACGGATAAGATTTTCTTTTTCATAGTTTCTCTCCTTCTTTCTTTTTATTGATAAACAGGTTCCCCTGTGTTATCCATGTCCAAGAGAAGTTTTACTTCTCAAGCAGGTGGCATGCCACCCAATGACCTTTTTCATATTCCTTGAATTCCGGTACACATTCCTTACATTTATCCATTGCATATGGACATCTTGTATGGAAACGACATCCGCTTGGCGGATTCATCGTAGATGGAATATCACCTTCCAGAACGATACGGTTTCTGCGTCTGCTTACTTCCGGATCCGGAACAGGCACTGCGGAGAGCAATGTCTGAGAATACGGATGCAGTGGATGACGATTCAGTTCAAAACTTTCTGCCAGCTCTACCATAGTTCCAAGATACATAACACCGATACGATGTGAAATATGACGAACAACTGATAAATCATGTGCGATAAACAGATAAGTAAGACCCATCTCCTGCTGCATATCTTCCAACATATTAACAACCTGTGACTGGATTGACACATCCAATGCCGAAATCGGCTCGTCACATACGATAAATTCTGGATTCACTGCCAATGCACGTGCAATACCGACACGCTGCTGCTGTCCACCTGAGAACTCATGTGGATAACGGTTTGCATGCTCTGTATTTAATCCTACACGTCCGAGTAATTCTTTAATACGATCTGTACGATCTTTTTTAGATGCACAGAGTTTGTGGATATCCAAAGCCTCTCCTACAATCTCTCCTACTGTCATACGTGGGTCAAGGCTGGCTGAAGGATCCTGGAAAATAATCTGCATCTTACGTCTGTAAGGAAGCATTTTGGCATGTTTTGCTCTCGGTACTTTGACCGGATGCATAATTCCATTTTCATCTCTCTCCCATGGGCTCTGACCCTCAAAAATTGTTTCACCATCATAAACAATCTTTCCTGACGTAGGTTCGTGAAGCTGGAGAATTGTACGTCCCAATGTTGTTTTACCACATCCGGACTCTCCTACTAATCCGAGTGTCTCTCCGCGGTTAATAAAGATTGAAATATCTTCTACTGCCTGGACTCCAGGTCCTTTTAATCCCTTGACCGGGAAATATTTTTTCAGGTGTTCAACCTGAACGAGCACATCATTTTTCTCACTCATGGCTGTCTACCTCCGTTTTTTCATTATTCTCATCATTAATCCATGCATGGTCTTTCTTTGCCTCATTCAGGCAATCCTGTACACGAAGCCAGCATGCTGCACGATGTTCTTCTCCCATCTGTACATATGGAGGCATCTTCTGCAGACAAATTTTCTTTGCATGTTCGCATCGTGGTGCAAATGGACACCCTTCCGGTGGATTCAACATATCAACCGGTGTTCCCTCGATAGGGATCAGACGCTCATATTTTTCTGCATCTACACGAGGCATAGAACGAAGCAGACCCATTGTGTATGGATGTCCCGGATTATAGAAAATATCATCTACCGGACCCTGCTCTACCATCTTACCTGCATACATAACGGATACTTTATCACAGATTTCTGCCACAACACCTAAGTTATGTGTGATAAAAATGATACCCATCTGATTTTTCTCCTGAAGCTTCTTCATCAGCTCCAGAATCTGTGCCTGGATTGTTACATCCAAAGCTGTTGTAGGCTCATCAGCAATCAGAAGTTTTGGATGACAAATAAGTCCCATCGCGATCATTACTCTCTGTCGCATACCTCCTGACAACTCGTGCGGATACTGTTTCATACGTTTTTCAACGTTATTGATACCAACCTGCTCCAGCATTTCCATTGCACGCTTTTCAGCATCTGCTTTGCTTACATCTTTATCATGTGCTTTCAATGCCTCTACAAGCTGATTTCCGATTGTATATACTGGATTGAGACAAGTCATAGGATTCTGGAAAATCATAGCTACTTCTTTTCCTCTGAAATCAACCATCTCTTTTGGTGTTTTAGAAAGCATATCCTGTCCTTCGAAAGTAATAGATCCTCCCACTACTTTTCCCGGATTCTGAAGTAATCCGATAACTGAATACGCTTCCACACTCTTACCAGAACCCGACTCACCAACGATACCCATAACTTCATTATAATTTACATCATAGGAAATACCGTTTACTGCTTTTACTTCTCCTGCCGGAGTAAAGAAAGAGACTTGGAGATCTCTGACTTCTAACAGTTTATGTTCTTTATTTTCCTGCTTCATTTTTCTCCTCCCTTTCTTTCTTATTTCTTCAATTTTGGATCCAATGCATCGCGAAGACCATCACCAAACAAGTTCAATGCCAGAATCATTACACTTAAGATAACCGCCGGAATAAACAGTCTGTACGGATATGTGCTAAGTCCGCTCAACGCCTCTGAACACATAGAACCAAGACTTGTCAGTGGTGCAGATACACCAACACCGACGAACGAAAGGAATGACTCCAAGAAGATTGCAGATGGAATCTGCAAGAATGTTGTTGTAATGATCTGTCCAATACAGTTTGGAAGCAGATGTTTTGTAATAATACGTGTACCTCTTTCTCCAAGTGCTCGAGCTGCTGTTACATACTCTTGCTGTTTTAACTGGAGAATCTGTCCACGGATAATACGGCTCATTGTTACCCAGTATAATAGACCAAATGCGATAAACATAGAAATCAAGTTAGGTCCTAAA
Organism: Ruminococcus sp. B05; assembly: GCF_003628495.1. Lineage (NCBI taxonomy): Bacteria > Bacillati > Bacillota > Clostridia > Eubacteriales > Oscillospiraceae > Ruminococcus > Ruminococcus sp. B05. The sequence goes on from NZ_RBZR01000008.1 coordinate 103,503, forward strand.
ATTGTAACTAAGTTCTGAAGTGGTCCGTTTCCTGAGTTCTGGAAACTCTCTAATGCAGGTTTCAACGTTGCTGAAAGCAACAAAATGATCAGCATCTCCGGAATAGAATATATAATCTCTACGATACGCTGCATTACAGTATCCACAACGCCTCCACAATATCCTGAGATAGAACCATATAATGCACCAATGATCAATACAATCAAAGCTGCACAAACACCAACGATAATAGAAACTCTTGTTCCCACCATAACTCGGACCATAATATCACGTCCTTGATCGTCTGTACCAAATACATGTGGGAATACATCCTCGCCGTCTGCTTTTTTCTGTAATTCTTTTGTTGAATATCCAAATGCTTTGTGTTTGATTCCAAGTGCTTTTGCAGCATCGTCTTCTGTGATTTTCTCATCACTTGCACTCTGCTGTTTTACGCTTGCTTTTGCACGAATCTTTGCTTCATCTACACGGCTTAAAGTTTTTCCCTCTTTTTCTGCCTTTGCTCTGGCCGCCTCAATAGCTTCATCCGGAGTCATATTTGCCTCTTCGTTATGCTCCTCCATATATGCATCGATTTTTTCCTGATCTTCTAATGTATAATGGCATGGATGTAATGACTCTGCCCCACGAGTCTGCTGCTTGTATGTGTAAGGAACCAGATTTGGTCCTACAAATGCAAAAATAACTAATATGATAATAATTGCAAATGCTACCATTGCAACTTTATTCTTACGTAATCTACGCCACGCATCCGCCCAATAAGAAACACTCTTACGGACTTTAATAAAATCCTCTTTCTCCTGAGCACTCGCATCTTCGAATGCATCTTCCGGCAATTCACTCCACTCTAAAATATCTTCAATATTCGGTTGAAGAGAGCCTGGTCTTTGATATCTTCTCTTTCCAGACATATTTAGTTTCCTCCCTTCGCCAAATTGATTCGTGGGTCTACCAATTTATAACACAGGTCAACCACAAGGTTCATAATAATAATAAATGTTGCCAAGAAAATTGTTGTTCCCATGATCAATGGATAATCTCGGTTCTGAATAGCCTGGATAAAATAACGTCCCAGACCTGGAATTGAGAATACCTGTTCTACAACCATACCACCACATAATGTGAACGCAATCTGAGGTCCCAAGTAAGTGATAACCGGGATCAATGCATTTCTTAATGCGTGTTTGAAAATAATCTTGCTGTTTTTCAGTCCCTTGGCACGAGCTGTTTTAATATATTCCTGATTAATAGAATCCAGCATTGCAGTTCTTGTCTGACGTGACAAATAACACATTGGATAAAAGCCAAGTGCCAGACATGGTAAGACATAACTCTTTGGAGTACCGTCAAACAAAGCTGGGAAGTACTTCATTCCTGGAATTCCTCCACAAAATACGTGAAGTAACATTGTTGCTACTACGAATCCTGGCATAGAAATACCAATCGTACATACAACACGTAAGAAACTATCCACCCAGGTACCTCGCTTATATGCCGCAAGACATCCCAAAGGAAGTCCTACTGCTATTGCCCACAATAAAGCGAAACTACCAATTTTTGCTGAAAGTGGAAACATTTCTTTAATAATGTCTAAAACCGCACGGTTTTTCTGCATCTTAATTGATGTTCCGAAATCTCCCTGAACAAGATTTCCTAAATATTTGCCCAACTGAACAATCAGGGGCTGGTCAAGTCCATATTTTGCATTTAACGCCTCAATTGTTGCCGGCGAAGGTGTTTTTTCAGATAACCACGGATTTCCCGGGATTGCGTTCATCAAAAAAAACGTAACACTTGCAACTACTAATAACGTCACAATTGCCATAAAGACTCTTCGTACTGTGTACTTTGCCATTTTTTACACCTTTCCTCTCCATTTCATACGTAAAGATGTCGACTAATTCTATATCGCTTTAGCACATTAAACTGTCGACAATTGTTTTAATTATACATTTTTTGGGCAGGTTAGTCAATAAGAACTATGTTTTTCACTCAATTCCAGCTCTATTTCTCACTTTTTTCTCTGTTTCTCTCAAAAATCACACCTAAAAAAAGCCCATTGGATCTTTTTTTCGTATAAATCACAACAAAAATAGCAGTTTAAAATCATAGATAAATTTCAAGCTGCTATTCTCTGTCTTACTTTATTTACTCTTTTCGTCTAATGATATCGTATTTATCGGCCTGCCCTGCAAGATCAATATACAAAACTTGTTTTGGGTGCGGAGCACTCTCTTGCTCCTCTCCGTCTTCATTTACAATCTTTCCAACTGCCACCTCAATATTTCTTCCATCCGGCTTCATAATTTCTATTGTCTCGCCTACTGAAAATTTATTACGTTGTTCAATGCGATACAGACCATCTTTTTCTTCTCCGATAATACCAAGATATGTGTATTCTTTCACATAAGTATTACTATCATAAATCTGTGAGTTTTCATCCGTTTTTCCAAAGAAGAAGCCTGTAGTAAACTGGCGGTATGTGCAATTTGATATCTGATCCAGATACCACGGCATATTCTTACGATAAATCTCTGGATCCTTCTGATAATCATCCAACGCCTTTCTATAAGTACGTGCCACTGTTGCAACATATAAAGCTGTCTTCATTCTTCCTTCAATCTTTAAACTATCAATTCCTGCATCAATGAGTTCTGGAATGTATTCAATCATACAAAGATCTTTTGAATTAAAAATATATGTTCCACGCTCGTTTTCATATACCGGCATATACTCTCCCGGTCTTGTTTCTTCGACAACCGCATATTTCCAGCGACATGGATGTGTACATGCACCTTGATTTGCATCTCTTCCAGTAAAATAGTTGCTAAGCAGGCATCTTCCTGAATAAGAAATACACATTGCTCCATGCACAAATGTTTCAATCTCCAAATCTTCCGGAATATTTGCGCGCAATTCTTTCAGTTCTTTCATCGATAATTCTCTTGCTGACACAACACGGCTTGCCCCTTGTTTATACCAGAAATTATAAGTTGCGTAGTTTGTATTATTGGCCTGTGTACTCACATGACGCTCAATCTCAGGACATACTTCCTTTGCAATTTCAAACACACCTGGATCTGCAATGATCAATGCGTCCGGTTTAATTTCTTTTAACTCTTCAAAATATTCTCTGACTCCTTCCAAATCATCATTGTGCGCCAGAATATTTGCTGTAACATAAACTTTCACATCATGTGCATGTGCAAATTCAATTCCTTCTTTCATATCTTCCATTGAAAAGTTCTTTGCTTTTGCACGTAAACCAAATGCTTCTCCACCAATATATACTGCATCTGCTCCAAATATTACCGCTGTTTTTAATACCTCCAGACTACTTGCCGGAATTAATAATTCAGGATGTCTTGACATATTCTTTTCCTTTCAATTCTACTATTTTCGTTCTCCAACTTTTGTATCTTTTTTGTTTAATTTCACACTGACAGCCACTCCATCCCCTAACGGGATAATTGATGTCAGCAGCTCTTCGTGATGCTTTAACTCATAGAGATATTCTCTCATTCTTGAATGGATTGTTCTGTCACGTCGCTCTACTGCAAACCTTGACTCTATAATATTTCCATCCTGCATCACATTATCTGAAACCAGTGTTCCTCCTGTTTTTAGTAAACGCATCACTTCCGGCATATAATGAATATACTGTCCTTTTGCTGCATCCATAAATATAAAATCATATGGTTCATCCAACATCGGAAGCACCTCCATTGCGTCTCCCTCTAACAGAGTAATCTGGGATTCTTTTCCTGCTCTTTTAAAGTTATTCCTTGCAATTGGAATTCTTTTTTCATAATTTTCAATCGTTGTAATTTCACACCCTGCTGGTGCATACTCACTCATCAATAACGCAGAGAAACCTACGGCAGTTCCGACTTCCAGAATGCGCATAGGTTTTTGAATCGTCAGAAGTACTTTTAGAAAACTCTGCATCTCTTTTCGAATAATCGGTACATAAGTACTCAATGCCTCGCTTTCAATCGCTTCTAATATTTCACTATTCTCTGTCTCCATGGAATTGATGAATGTAACGATACGTTCATCTACTATCATATCTTACACATCCACATCCATAATAATTGGGATAATCATTGGTCTTCTCTTTGTTTTTTTCCAAATAAAGTCATTCATTGTATCCCTGATTGTTAATTTGATCTTATTCCAGTCTGCATAGCGATTGCTCAGGCACTTATCCAAACTGTCGCTTACCGCTCTTCTTGCTTCTTCCATCAAGCCTTCTGATTCTCGTACATATACAAATCCACGAGAGACAATATCCGGTCCTGCCAGAAGACGGTTGCTTCCCTTCTCTAAAGTTAAAACAACAATAATAATTCCATCCTCAGCCAGATGCTGTCTGTCTCGAAGCACAATATTACCAACGTCTCCAACACCAAGACCATCTACCAGAATTGCTCCTGTGTGAACCTTATCTACCACTTTTGCGCTTTCATCGCAAAGCTCCAGAACATCTCCTGATTGAATAATAAATACATTCTCCTTTGGAATCCCAAGAGACATTGCAATTTCAGAGTTTGCTTTCAAATGACGATACTCTCCATGAACCGGAATCGCATATTTCGGTTTTACAAGAGAATAGATTAATTTCAATTCTTCCTGACAAGCATGCCCGGATACATGAGCATCCTGAAATATTACGTTTGCTCCCTTTGAAGATAATTCGTTGATCACACGTGAAACTGATTTTTCATTTCCCGGGATTGGATTCGAGCTAAATATAATTGTATCATTCGGCTGAATTGTAACCTTGCGATGCACATCTGCTGCCATACGAGACAAAGCAGCCATCGATTCTCCCTGACTTCCTGTTGTAATCAGCACCATCTTCTCCGGTGGATAATTCTTCATCTCATCAATCTCAATCAATGTATGCTCCGGTACATTCAGATAGCCAAGTTCTGAAGCTGTCGAAATAATATTCACCATACTTCGACCTTCTACAACTACTTTTCTTCCATATTTATATGCAGAGTTGATAATCTGCTGCACACGATCCACATTCGATGCAAATGTTGCAATAATAATTCGTGTATTCTGATGCTCTGCAAAAATGTGATCAAATGTAATACCTACTGTTTTTTCAGATTGAGTAAATCCTTTGCGCTCTGCATTGGTACTATCTGACATTAATGCAAGTACGCCTTTTTTACCAATTTCTCCAAATCTCTGTAAATCGATCGCATCTCCAAATACCGGTGTGTAATCTACTTTAAAGTCTCCTGTGTGTACCACAATTCCTGCCGGTGAATAAATTGCCAAAGCGGATGCATCCTGTATACTATGGTTTGTTTTAATAAATTCAATTCTGAATTTTCCTAAATTGATAGACTGACCATGACGCACAACTTTTCTTCTTGTAGAACGAAGCAAATTGTGTTCTTTCAATTTATTTTCAATAATTCCCATTGTTAATTTAGTTGTATAAATCGGAATATTAATTTCTTTGAGCACATAAGGCAAGGCACCAATATGATCTTCATGTCCATGAGTGATCACAAATCCCTTCACCTTGCTAATGTTATCCTTTAAATATGTGATATCCGGAATAACCAGATCAATACCAAGCATGTCATCTTCCGGGAATGCGAGACCACAATCCACAACAATAATACTGTCTTCATATTCAAAGGCTGTTATATTCATTCCAATCTGTTCCAGACCACCTAAAGGAATGATACGCAATTTTCCTGTATTTTGCTTTTTCAAAAATTTCACACCTCCATCTATTTTTTGTACTGACAAAAACCGGAGTTTTATTCTTGTTCCATGCATTGTTTACACACACCATAAAATTTCAACTCATGATCCACAATATGAAATCCTGTTTTTTCCTGAATATGCGTTTCCAATCCATCTAACAAATCACCATCAAACGGAAATACTTTCCCGCATTTCCTACATATTAAATGATGATGACTGTGTTTCATCTCACCTTCGAACAAATGCCCGATCTCATAACGCACACAACCATCATCCAGATTAATGCGGTCTATCAACTGCATCTCATATAAAAGTTGTAATGTACGATATACAGTAGCCAATCCAATCTCCGGATACTGCTGTTGTATCTGTGCATACAGCTCTTCTGCTGCCATGTGATTACCGCTGCTTTTTGCAAGCGTGGACAATACAAGCAGACGCTGCTGTGTAATCTTCAAGCCCCGTTCTTTTAACTTTGCCCGAAGTAGTTTCTCCACCTTTTCCTGTTCCATCGTCTACTCCAATTCCTGTGTAGTAAATCTATCGCAACTATCCTTTGTCGGATATTTACAATGTAATGTCAACATCTTCCAACAGTTCTTCAAACACCTTCGAAACTGCTGTCAATTCATTATCGTCTTCTACGATATCATACAGATTGTCCTGTTCATTTCCTGACTCTGTCTCTTTCAAAATCAGACATTCTGCATCATCGCTTTCATTATCAGCTACGAGTAAGTATGTAGCACCATTTAACTTTGTTTGCTCCAAAACGAAAAAGTCAACTGTTTCGTTTGTATCTTCAAATGTAAATGTAATCTTCTCCATAGGTCTCCCCTTTATTTTGAAATCTGCAGCGAATCCAGATATCCCTGTAATATAAATACTGCTGCAATCTTATCAATATACTTTTTCCGATCCTCTCGTCTTACTTTACTTTCAATCAATGTACGCTCCGCAGCAACCGTCGTCAGGCGTTCATCCCACATGATCACTTCAAGTCCGGTTCTTCGTTCTAACATTGCTTTAAATTCCAGTGACTTCTCTGCTCTCTCTCCCACATCATTGTTCATATGTTTTGGAAAGCCGAGCACGATCTTTTCTACTTCATATTCACGAATCAGTTCTTCGATGCGTGCACATGTGCGACGCAGCTTGTTTTCTTCTTTTCGTTCTATTGTCTCTATACCCTGAGCCGTCAGACCAAGTGCGTCACTAATTGCAACCCCAACTGTCTTCGTGCCATAATCCAATCCCATAATTCTCATAATTTAATTATTCCCATGAATTATTCTGAATATACGACTTCAATAACTCTTCTACCAGTTCATCTCTCTCCACTTTCATCACAAGACTTCTTGCTCCATTGTAACTTGTAATATAAGTTGGATCTCCAGACATAATATATCCAACAATCTGGTTTACCGGATTATATCCTTTTTCTTTCAACGCTTTGAAAACGATCTCTAAGATATCTTTTGCAGAAATCTGCGGACCTGGTTCAACCTGAAAGAATTGTGTATTACTCAAATCACTCATGTTTTTTTCCACCTTTCTCTTTTTATGTCTAACATTGTATTGTTTTCATTACCGGTCATTATTTTTATAACCCATAATAAATTTACATCTCGCATCTGTCCCAGACAGCCACAAAACATCCTCCGGCAAAACAAAGTTGCCAGATTCCCTACTTATCATTCTAATATAATCCCGTTTAAAATTCAATGGATAATTTGAGAATGGTCATCTATTCGCACCTTGACAATCTGATTCTGTAAATTTTCATCTGATTCCAATGCAACTTTTATATATTCTTTTGTGTGCCCGACTTGTACTTCTTTTCCGTTGATCTGTGCTGGTTCTTCCACAAGGATTTCCACATTTTTTCCAACCATTTCTTTCTCATATGCTTCCTGTTTTTTTGCTCCCAGCTCAATCAATTGTGCACTTCTTTCTGCCTTTATCTGTTCCGGCACCTGATTTTCCATCACAGCTGCCCTTGTTCCTTCTCGTTTAGAATATTTAAAAATATGTGTTTCATAGAAGTTTACTTTGTCGACAAATGCTTTTGATTCTTCAAACTCTTCTTCTGTCTCTCCCGGGAATCCTACAATTACATCCGTTGTCAACGCCGGGTGGTCAAAATATTTTCGCAAAAGCTCACACTTTTCATAATACTCACCCGTTGTATAGCGGCGATTCATACGTTTCAAAGTTGCATCACACCCGCTCTGTAAAGATAAATGGAAATGTGGACACATCTTCGGAAGTCCTGCTATTGTTTTAGCAAATTCTTCTGTGATGATCCTTGGTTCCAGAGATCCCAGACGAATACGTTCAATACCCGGAATTTCATGAACTGCCAGAATCAATGTCAGTAAATCTGTTTTCTTTCTCGCTTCCTGTTCTTCAAAATCAACTCCATAAGAACTCAGATGAATTCCTGTAAGAACAACTTCCTTATAACCATTTCCAGATAATGTTGTTACTTCCTGTACTACATCTTCCAGAGAACGACTGCGCACACGGCCTCTTGCAAACGGAATAATACAATATGAACAGAACTGATTGCATCCATCCTGTACTTTGATGTAAGCTCTTGTATGTTCTCCGGTGCGAGACAGATTTAGGTTTTCATATTCATTTGTATGATTAATGTCAATTACTTCCTCTGTTTTACATTTTGATTCATATTCATCTAAAATCTGAATCAAATCTTGTTTTTTATTATTTCCAATTACAATGTCAATACAGGAATCTAATTCATGATGTTCATTTTCCTGTGCCTGCACATAACATCCGGCCGCAACTACAATTGCATTCGGATTCATTTTTCTCGCACGATGCAACATCTGTCTGGATTTTCTGTCTGCAATATTCGTCACTGTACATGTATTAATAATATAAATGTCTGCGCCTTCTTTAAACGGAACAATTTCATACCCCTCTTTTTCCAGCATTTCCTGCATGGCTTCTGTCTCATACGCATTCACCTTGCATCCCAAATTATGCAACGCTACTTTTTTCATTAATTTTTCTCCTTCTATCGTTCTTTTTTCTATCAGTTTCTTGACTTTTATATTCCTATCTCGTAGAATAAGCTAAGAGGGAAAACCTCGTACTTTTTCGTATATCAAGGAGGGATTATAACATGAAAACTGTACAGATTTCTTTAAACTCAATTGACAAAGTAAAGTCTTTCGTAAATGAAATCACAAAATACGATAATGACTTTGATCTTGTATCTGGAAGATATGTAATTGATGCTAAATCTATTATGGGTATCTTCAGCCTGGATCTTTCAAAACCAATCGACCTGAACATTCATGCCGATGGCGAATTGGATGATATCCTTGCTGCTCTTGAGCCATACATCATCAAATAAGTAATCGACTTACATTTGTCAAGTAGTAAGGCTGTCTTTTACGACAGCCTTTTTGTTTTGATTATTTGTTACTGTTCACAGTACCTGTGACCAGCAACGATTATTTTACTTTAATCACTTCTACTGTATCAATTGCTTTCTGTACTAATTCATCAATACCTTCTGCCAGATTCAATTCTGATTTTTCAATCTTCTCCAAAATTGGTTTTGTAACCGGATGTTTTGCCACGAAAATTGTACAGCAATCTTCGAATGGCAGTATTGAAGTCTCATATGTGTTGATTTTTTCTGAAATTTCTACGATATCACGTTTATCAAAGCCAATCAGCGGACGATAAACCGGCAATGTGCAAACCGCATTTGTCACATTCAGACTCTGCATTGTCTGACTTGCAACCTGTCCAATACTCTCTCCTGTGATCATGCCAAGACAACCGTCCTGTTTTGCAAAATGTTCTGCAATCTTCATCATATAACGACGCATAATGATCGTGAGTTCTTCGTGTGGACACTTCTCATAAATATACAACTGAATATCTGTGAAGTTTACAACATTCAATTTGATCGGTCCTGAATATTTTGATACAAGACGTGCAAGATCTACAACCTTTTCTTTTGCACGTTCGCTTGTATACGGTGGTGCATGAAAATATGTTGCTTCCAAAGAAACTCCTCGTTTTGCGATCATATATCCCGCAACCGGGCTGTCGATTCCGCCTGACAGAAGTAACATCGCACTTCCGTTTGTTCCAACCGGCATTCCACCCGGTCCCGGAATAATCTCTGAATAAAGATAAATCTCTTCACGGACTTCTACATTCAACATAATATCCGGATGATGTACATCTACCTTCATCTCAGGAAATGCATCTAAAATCACTTCACCTAACTGACAGTTAATCTGCATAGACTGAAGAGGATAGCTCTTTTTACTTCTTCTCGCCTCTACCTTAAAAGTCTTATTCTTATCCGGATACATCTCATCCATATAAGCAACCACTTCTTTTTTCAGTTCTTCAAAGCCTTTATCCTCCAGACGGACAACCGGACAAATTCCAACAATTCCAAATACTCTTGCAAGACTTTCTACAGTCTCTTCATAATCATACTCTCCATCACAATCCACATATACTCTTCCATAAGATTTGTGAACATAAAATTCTCCATCTACATCTTTCAATGCAAATCGAATCTGACGAACCAATGCGTCCTCAAATATATAACGGTTTTTCCCTTTAATTCCAATCTCACCGTATTTGATCAAAAATGAATGAAATTTCATATCTTTCTCCTTTTTAGTGTCTTGTATATCTCCTTAACATCGGTACACAATTATATAGTGTTTCCAACGTATAGTCAATTTCTTCTTTTGTTGTAAATTCTGACATACTGAAACGCAATGTCGAATCCAGGTACTCCTGTGAAGTTCCAATTCCTCTTAACACTCCACTGATCGCAGGATGATTTGATGCACACGCAGAACCTGAAGACACGTATATACCTTTATCTTCCAAAGTATGCAGCAACACTTCACTTCTAACCCCTGCAATGCCAACGCTTATAATATGAGGTGCACTATTTTCATCAGTCAGACCATGCACCGTTGCGTGTTCTATTTTCGATATTCCTTCTATAAAATGAGCTTTCAGTTCCCTCATCAGTGAAACTTTCATGTTCAGATCTTGATATATCATCTTTGCCGCAAGTCCAAGTCCTGCAATTCCCGGAACATTTTCTGTACCGGAGCGAATATTTTTCTGCTGCTCTCCTCCGAAAATAATAGGCTTAATCTTTACTTTCTCATTTATATACAAAAATCCTATTCCTTTTGGTCCATGGATTTTATGTCCACTTGCTGAAAGCATATCAATCCCAACTCGTTTCGGATAAATATGGTACTTTCCAAATCCCTGCACTGCATCAGAATGGAAGAGAATTCTTGGATTGAAGTTTTTTACAATTTTTACAGCTTCTTCGATCGGTTGTACAGAACCAACCTCATTATTAACATACATGATGGATACCAAAATCGTATCTTGGCACAGTGCCTCTTTTAATGCTTCTAAACGAACACGCCCATTCTCATCTACCGGTAAATAGGTCACCCGAAATCCTTCCTCTTCTTCCAGATAACGCATTGTATTTAAAATAGCAGGATGTTCGATCGAAGATGTGATCAAATGATTCCCCCTGCGCCGATTTGCCCGTGCTGTTCCGATCAAAGCCAGATTATCGCTTTCTGTCCCTCCTGATGTAAAAAAGATTTCCTTTGCATTTACTTTTAATAGCTTTGCCAAAATTTCTTTTGCATCTTTCACATAATGCTCCGCCTCTACGCCTTTACGATGCATCGAAGACGGATTACCATAATCCTGACACATTGCTTTATATACAATATCTCCAACTTCCGGATATGCTCTTGTTGTCGCCGAATTATCTAAATAAACTTCCATGTTACCTTTCCTTCTCTGTCTTGTTCAGATTTTTCACTGTTGCTCTGAACGTTTCTTACTATAAATTATGAATCTCACATTCTAAGTGATACATCAGAATTGATAAAATTGTCAACCCTGCCGTCTCTGTCCTCAATATTCTTTTTCCTAATGAAACCGGTATAATCTCCTGTTCCATTGCCTGTTCAATCTCCGCCTCTTCAAATCCGCCTTCTGGTCCAATAAAAACTCCAATACTTTCTCCCGGCCGAATCTGATCTACAGCTGATTTCATCGTCCCCATTCCTTCTGCTTTCTCGTAAGGGATTAGGCGGACATCTAAGCTTTTCGCAAATTTTAACGCCTCTGCAAATGTCATAACGTCATGAACTTCTGGAATTCTGTTTCTTCCGGACTGTTTTGCTGCTCCTTCTGCGATTGCATTCCAGCGTGCAACCTTCTTGACAGCTTTTTTCTCGTCCAGTTTTACTACTGCACGCTTTGTCACAACCGGAATCACCTCATAAGCACCAAGCTCCACAGCCTTCTGTATAATCAGTTCCATCTTATCAGCTTTTGGCAGTCCCTGAAACAGATAAATTCTGGACGGAAGTTCTACATCATCCCGAATCTTATCACAGATATGTAGTCTTACCGTGTCCTGCTCATATTCGTCCACTTCACATATATATCTGTTTGAACTTCCATCACTGATTTCAACCGATTCTCCTGGTTTAATCCTCAACACATTTTTCATATGGTTCAGATCTGAACCCTCTATCGCAATCGTATCTCCACAGATTTGCGTTGGTTCAACAAAAAAATGATGCATTTTTGTCTCTCCTTTTAATTAGTTCTTTCGCGCTGTTACAGACACCCACTCACCCTGATATGTCACTTCCAGCACTTCCAGTCCTGCTTTTTTCACAGCCTCAACAACAGTCTCTTCTTTATCATCGATGATTCCGCTTGTGATATATATACCACCCTTTTTTAACTGATTTACAATCACCGGCGTAAGAGCGACCAGCACATCTGCAAGAATATTTGCCACAACGATATCATAGCATTCATATCCAACCTTATCCTGTACCGCTTTATCATCAATAATATTTCCGATCATAACTTCATACTGATCCTTTGAAATACCATTCACTTCCATATTTTCATATGTTGCATCGATTGCACAAGGATCAAGGTCTGTCCCTACGGAATGTTTCGCTCCAAATTTAAGTGCCAGCATTCCAAGGATTCCACTTCCGCATCCAACATCAAGAATCTCTGTATCCGACGTCACATGTTTACGGATCTGGCGGATGCATAACTGTGTTGTCTCATGCATTCCTGTTCCAAATGCTGTTCCCGGATCAATGTGGATCACCATCTTATCCTCATCTTCCGGTTTTACATCTTCCCATGACGGAATGATTAAAATATCATCTACATAAAACTGATGGAAATATTGTTTCCAATTATTTACCCAGTCCACATCCTCTGTCTCGGATTCTTCAATAGAACATTCTCCAAGATCCATAAATTCTGACATTTCTTCCAGTTCCTGACGGACATTTTTCAAAATACTTTCTGTATCCGCATCTTCTTCTAAATAAAAGCTTAAATATGCAATTCCGTCATCAGCCTCTGTTTCCGGCAAAATATCCACAAACATCTGCTCCTTATCTGCCGCTGTCAAAGGAATCTTATCTTCAATCTGAACTCCTTCAACCCCCAAATCTGCCAGCATACTGCTCACGATATCTTCTGCCTGTGTAGTTGTCTTTAAGCGAAAACTTTTCCACTTCATGTTCAATCTTCCTTTCTTTTTGCATCTTATAATAAATCCAAATCATCCAGTGTTCCGCGTCCTGTTACCGTCCGTTTTCTATTCGGATTACCCAACTGATAATCCAAATCTTTTAACGGATCATTCTTAGGTGTCTTATTTTCATGCTGTATATATGGTACTTTCTCATTTCGCACTTCGCCACTCTTACCGCCCGTCTTTCTACAAAGATAAATCTCACCGATCTCCATCGATTTATCCAATGCCTTACACATATCATACACGGTCAAAAGTGCAACACTGACCCCTGTCAGTGCTTCCATCTCTACGCCTGTCTTTCCTGTCACTTTCACTGTACAATAGCAGTAGATTGTACAACTTTCTTCATCCATATCAAACGTCACTCTGCAATTCGTGATTGGAAGAATATGACACATCGGAATCAGCTCAGCTGTTCTCTTAGCTCCCATAATCCCGGCTGTTGTCGCCACTCCCAGGACATCTCCTTTTCCAACTGTTCCTGCTGCAATTGCTTCATATACTTTTCTGCTGACCATGATTTTTCCTGCGGCAGTTGCCTCACGAACAGTCTCGCCTTTATCTGTCACATCCACCATCAGTGCCTTGCCATTTTCATCAAAATGCGTTAACCCCGATTCCATACTATGATTTCTCCTTTTGTAAATACATCATTACCTTGCATTATAATATGGAAACACCCTTTTGTGAAACCCTTTTTTCACATTTCTATTTAAAAAACAATTATATCGTTATTCTTTCACCCTATGATAACAATATAACATAGAAGAAAGAGACCCGTCACTTAAGGTCTCTTTCCATCTTTTCATTCGATTTATGATGCTTGTTCTGTTGTATTTTCAAACTGTGAGTTATACAAATCTGCATAGAATCCATTTTTTGCAAGCAGCTCTTCGTGATTTCCCTGTTCTACAATATCTCCATCTTTCATAACCAGGATCACATCTGCGTCACGTATAGTAGAAAGTCTATGTGCGATCACAAAACTTGTTCTTCCCTTCATAAGCGTATCCATCGCTTTTTGGATTTGAATTTCTGTTCTTGTATCTACAGAACTTGTAGCCTCATCCAGGATTAATATTTTAGGATCTGCAAGAATTGCTCTCGCAATTGTAAGAAGCTGTTTCTGTCCCTGTGACACATTACTTGCTTCTTCGTTTAATTCCATATCATATCCACCCGGCAATGTCTGTACAAATCGATGTACTCTTGCCGCCTTTGCAGCTTCAATCACTTCTTCATCTGTTGCATCCAACTTTCCATATTTAATGTTATCTTTTATACTTCCATGGAACAACCATGTATCCTGAAGTACCATTCCAAACATCTGTCTTAATTCACTTCTGTTAAAATCCTTAACATTGTGTCCATCAATCAAAATTGCCCCGCCATTCACATCATAGAAACGCATCAACAGTTTGATCATTGTCGTTTTTCCGGCACCTGTCGGTCCAACAATCGCAATTTTCTGTCCTTCTTTTACATCAACAGAAAAATCATTGATAATAATCTTATCTTCATTGTATCCGAAATGTACATGTTCAAATGTAACATTTCCTTCTAACCCCTCTACTGATACCGGATTTGGAACCGTCTGATCTTCTTCCTCTTCTTCAAGGAATTCAAAGACACGTTCTGACGCTGCTGCTGTGGACTGCAGCATATTTGCAACCTGTGCAAGCTGCTGGATTGGCTGAGTAAAGTTTCTTACATACTGGATAAATGACTGGATATCTCCTACTTCAATCGTCTTCTTAGCGGCTAAAACACCTCCGAGTATAACTACTCCTACATATCCTAAATTTCCCACAAACTGCATGATCGGCATCATCATTCCGGAGAAGAACTGTGATTTCCATGCTGAATCATATAATTTATCATTCGTCTTCTCAAACTCTTCGATCACATCTTTTTCCTTATTAAAGGCTTTCACGATATTATGACCAGAATAAACTTCCTCCACCTGACCATTTACATTTCCCAAATATTCCTGCTGTCCTTTGAAATATTTCTGTGAATGTTTCATTACAAATGAAATCATGCCAAGCGAAACAGGAAGAATTAAGAGTGCGACCAGTGTCATAAGAGGACTGATCGACAACATCATCACAAGTACACCGATGATCGTTGTTGTCGAAGTTATGATCTGTGTTGCACTCTGATTCAAACTCTGTCCCAGAGTGTCCACATCATTCGTAACCCTCGAAAGCACTTCACCATGTGTTCTCGTATCAAAGTAATTCATTGGCATACGATTGATTTTCTGTGAAATTTCTTTTCTCAATCGGTATGTTGTTTTTTGTGAAACTCCCGTCATCAAGAAGCCCTGTACCAACGAGCACAATGCACTTGTTACATACAATGCCAATGCTGTCAGCAAAATAGTTGCAATCTTTTCAAAATCCATTCCGCTTCCGCCGGAAACTTTGCTTACCAGTCCATTAAAAATCTCTGTTGTTGCTTTACCAAGTATTTTCGGTCCGATGATATTAAAGACAGTTCCTCCAATGGCAAAGATTACAACGAACAGCATCTGAATCTTAAATGCACTCATGTATTTAATTAATTTTCCCATGGTACCTTTGAAATCTTTTGCCTTTTCTCCACCCATACGTCCATGACCCATCGGTCCACGTCTTGGTCCTCGATTTTCACTCATTACTGTTCTCCTCCTTTCCCATTCTCTTCTAATCCTGCCTTTAATTCTGCTTCTGATAACTGAGAAGCCGCAATCTGCTGATATACCTCACAATTTTTCAGCAATTCCTGATGAGTACCGACTCCGGCAATCTTTCCATCGTCCAGAACAATAATCTGTTCCGCATGCAAAATTGTACTAATACGCTGTGCTACAATTAACACAGTACTGTCTGATGTTTTTTCCTTCAATGCCTTACGAAGTGCCACATCAGTCTTATAATCCAGTGCTGAAAAACTGTCATCAAAAATAAAGAGTTTTGGATGTTTTGCAATCGCACGTGCAATCGAAAGACGCTGCTTTTGTCCTCCTGATACATTGCCACCGCCCTGTGAAATTGTACTGTCATATTTTTTGGATTTTGTATCGATAAATTCTGTTGCCTGTGCAATCTTGGCTGCCTCTTCCATATCCTGTTCATTTCCGTCCGGATTGCCAAACATAATATTCGAACCAATCGTTCCTGAGAACAAGACCCCTTTCTGTGGAACATATCCCAGTTTACTTCTCAGCTCCTGCTGTGTCATTTCTCGGATATCAATACCATCCAATGTAATAGAACCTTCTGTCACATCATAGAAACGAGGAATCAAATTCACTAATGTAGATTTTCCGCTTCCGGTACTTCCGATAATGGCCGTTGTCTGTCCCGGATGTGCCGTAAAATCAATATCTTCAAGAACATCTTCATCTGCACCAGGATATTTAAAAGATACATGATTGAATTTCAAAACGCCTTCTGTTTTCTTTGGCAAATGTTTCGGTTGCTCTGGATCTTTGATGATCGTCTTGCTTGTCAACACTTCATCTACACGCTCTGCTGCAACAGCTGCTCTAGGTAACATGACAGAAATCATACACAGCATTAAAAATCCCATGATAATCTGCATTGTATATTGGATAAATGCCATCATATCACCGACCTGCATCTGACCTTCATTTATGCCATGCGCTCCCGTCCATACGATCAGTACAGAAATTGCATTCATAACGACCATCATGACCGGCATCATAAATGTCATAGCACGATTTACAAAAAGATTGGTTTTTGTCAAATCTCTATTCGCTTTATCGAATCTTTCTTCTTCATGTTTTTCTGTACTAAATGCACGGATAACTGATAAACCAGTTAAGATTTCACGTGTTACAAGATTCAGTTTATCAACCAATTGCTGCATGATCTTAAATTTTGGCATTGCAACAATAAACAATACAGAAACTACCAGTACGATTAAAATCGCCGCCAATGCAATGATCCATGACATAGATACATTTGTTTGGAATACTTTATAAATGCCGCCGATTGCGATAAGCGGAGCATATAATACAATACGAAGAAGCATAACGATCAACATCTGTATCTGCTGAATATCATTGGTACTTCTTGTGATCAATGAAGCTGTTGAAAACTGATCAAATTCATTATTGGAAAATCCAACAACTTTTCTAAACACTTTGCCACGAAGGTCGCGTCCTGTTGATGCACCCACGCGTGATGCCAGCAGTCCGACCAGAACACTTGCCAACATTCCGAGTAATGCAAGTGCAAGCATCTTTCCTCCTGTTACAAACAAATAGTGGAATTGTATCTGATTCATATCCATACCAAGATCTTCATATGCCGTTTTGATATAGCTGATTCCGGCCTGTTCTATGATTGTATCCGGCATATCATCCATCTGGTCTTTCATCTTATCAGTCATCTGTGAAAGTTGCTCTTCCGGCAGCATTTTCAAAATATCAAATACTGTTGCATCTTTTGGAAGCATCTCGGCCGGAATGTTTGCACGCAACTGCTCTTCAATCTTAGCTGTTGTATCACTTCCTTGTTCAAATCCAGCTGTCATCATCATCGGAACAGATAAAATCTCTTCTAATTCTTCTGTTTTCTCTTCGTTATCCTGAATGTTTTTCTTCAATACATATACTGTTTGATTATAAGTATTCTCATCTTTTTCATATGCATCCAGCACTGTCTGCCTGTCATCTGCCTGTACAAACAACAATACTTTCTCCATCTCTTCTTCTGAAATTGCTTCCGGTATCTTATCATCGACACCTGCCTGCTGAATTCCAACATTTACGATATCTGACGTATAACTTGGCAGAGATAAGTCGCAATATACCTGAACCAAAAGTACAAGCAATATAACAAATGCCATCTTCCAGTACGTTTTCAGATATTTGAATAATTTACCCATAGTACAAATCCTTTCTTCCTTCTGTTTTAATTGTTTTTCTGGTCGGTTGTACGTTCCGTATGCTGTTTTAAATTATCCAGCATTTGGAGTAAAAATCTTCTAAGCAGGATTTTTTCTTCTATGCTAAACCCCGAAACTAACATCTCTTCCATCTTATTAATTACACCCCAAACCTGTTCAAGACAATTCTCTGCCTTTTCTGTCAAATATAATCTCATAATTCGTTGATCCTGTTCGTCAGGCCGGCGCTCGATCAAGCCCTGCTTTTCCATCTTCTTAATTCCCGATGTGATCGTCGGTGGTGTCAGTTTCATCTTTTTAGCTAATTCCCTTTGTGACATACCACTATTTTGATGTAATGAGAAAAACATCGCTGCCTGCCATGGTTTTAATTCATATTGTTTTAACGACTGACTGGCACAGTTCATCTCCATATGCATAATCTGATTCATAATATTGATGATTGACATTTCCTTTTCATCATTCACTTATATCACCCCTCTTTTCTTCATCAGTAATTAGTTAGATGTCTAACGGTTATTTTATGAGCATTGATTATATTTGTCAAGAAAACCTCTTGTATTTTCACAGTTTTTTAATATTTTTCTCTAATTTTCCGTTTGATATCGAACGATTTCTCTCTCGGATACCACAACATCCATCATCAAGTCATGCCCTTCTGTCGGTATCTCCGACAGAAGTATTTTTTCTCTGCACAAGATTACTCTCCACGCATCTGTCTGACTAAGATATCTGTCATAAAATCCCCCACCGTATCCGAGTCTGTCACCTTTTTTATTGCATGTGACACATGGTACAAATGCCAGATCAATCTTCTGCGGTGGTATTTCTTCGCAGTAACCTTTTGGCTCCATAATGCCATAAGCACCTTCTTCCAAGTCATCCAGGCTTGTAATCGCATAAACTTTCATAACACCTTTTGAAATACACTTTGGAACACCAAGCTTCCTGCCTGACTTTAATATTTCCTGTAACATCGGCGTTGTATTAATTTCATCTTTCGTTCCCACATAACAAAAGACTACCTTTGCATTCTCATATTCAGGAAGTGTTAATGCATGTTTGCTAATCTTCTCATCTGCTGACTTACAATACGCTATTGAAAGTTCTGAAATTTTCTTTTTTATTTGTTTCCGTAACTCTTGTTTTTCTCTTTTTAAATCTGTTTTCATTTCTATAATAATCCTGCAAATAATCTCATAAACAATTGGCCCAGACGCAAATAAGCACTATTCCCTGAACTATATTTTTCCGTCACTTCACAGCATTCTTTCATGGTTGCTTCTAAATCTTCTCTAATCAAAGTAACTGCGCTACAATCTGCCATAAAGCATCCATTTTCAAAATGATGATAAAGGCTTCTATAATCCAGATTTATGGTTCCACACGTAGCCATACAATCATCAGCTACACTCATTTTTGCATGGCAAAATCCAGGAGTCCATTCAAAAATACGCACTCCATCTTTTACCAGTCCGTGATAAAATGAACGTGTAACACTATAAATTAATTTCTTATCCGGAATTCCCGGTGTAATTATCCTTACATCAACCCCGCGTTTCGCAGCCAGACACATTGCATGCATCATCTCATCTGTAATAATCAGATACGGCGTCATAAACCAACAATATTTTTCTGCTTTATTTATCATGCTGATGTAAACTTCTTCGCCCACCTGCTCATCATCCATCGGACTGTCCGCATAAGGCTGGATAAATCCACTTTGTTCTGCATGATACTCATATGGTAATAAATATTTTTCAAAATCCGTATCATTTTTATCTTTATCATTGACTGCATTCCACATTTCTAAAAATGTTATCGTCAACGAGCGGACTGCATCTCCCTCTAAACGAATCCCCGTATCCTTCCACTGTCCGTATGGATGTGTAAAATTAAAGTACTCATTTGCAAGATTATAGCCGCCGGTAAATCCAATTTTTCCATCTATAACCGTAATTTTACGATGATCTCGATTATTTAGAAACACATTCAAACCTGGCATAAATGGATTGAATACGCGGCACTGAATCCCTACATTCTCAAGCTTCTTTATAAAATCTGTATTAATGAATCCGATCGACCCCATGTCATCATAAAAAATGCGAACTTCTACTCCTGCTTGTACTCGTTCTTCCAAAACCTTTTGGATCATATACCACGCTTGTGCATCCTCAATCGCATGGTATTCCATAAAAATAAAGCTTTCTGCTTTTGACAATTCTTCAAGCTGGGCTTCCAATCCTTTTACCGCTTCACTGTAATATGTTACATCCGTATTCTGATATACCGGATAATTTGCATTTTTCTTTATATAATAAGCAATATTACCGGCTTTTGGATTTTTCTCCTTTAACCTTCCTAAAGTTTCTTGATTTTCCGGAAGTAATGGCAAAATAATATCATCAATGTCTTTATATCTTATTCTCATTTTACGAGTTCCGCCGTTTAATCCAATCATCAAGTACAGACCAACTCCCATTATCGGAAATATAAGTATCAAAATTATCCATGGCATTTTCATAGAAGAAGTTTTGTTGGATGCATAAAGTCCCAAAACCAAACCGCCTGCCAGAATCCTTGTCAGCAGATTGACAAATTCTGCGTATCTGTTCAATTTGGTGAGCATAACCATTGCAAAAAGAACTTCCAGCAAAATACAAAACCCAGAAAAGCATAATCGCTTTACGCCGTTTTTGGTTTTTGCTCTGCCTTCTAGTGTATCTTGTTTCATTTAACTCATCTCCTTTTAATTATCTGCCTGCGGGCGTTTTATTGTACGGACATTAATCCCATTCAATTCTATATGGTCATCAACAGGGATTACAATGCATTGTCTCCCATCAATTATCCTTGTTTCAATCAAATCAGCTCTGTCTGGGTTTACTTTTATAACTACGTCAGGTGTCTCAATATTGAATTTTCTTGTCTCTGCAATATTTTCTGCGATAAGTATCGATTTTTCGCCCGCTGCAGCCTCAAATGTCTGTTCAAATACCTCCATCTGTTCTGCTGATACGCCACTATTCTCAAAGATTTTCTTCACATCTGTTTTATCTAAGGATACTGGTTCCGGCTCATCTTTATGTTCTTCAATAATTTCATTCAGAGTCTCATGAATATTTCTTACCGTTTCATAATCACCATCTTCGCCGAGCGTATCCTCAATGATCATCTGGAATGTTTCTTTCTGTGAGTCCGCCGACATCGGCATCTTCGCTCCCAGCACCTGATTGATCAACTCCGGCTGAAGGTCCTGCGATTTCTTTGTATAATACAATACCCCATGGATATCTGTACTTCGATCTGTAAATGCAGGGAACAAAAATCCTTTATCCGGCTTATCTACGATCCAGTCACGTATACGATCTTCAATCCTATTATCCTCGGCATTATAACACAATCCGGCTTTTGATAATGACACAGGACAGATACTGCATATAAGATATTCAAATACCTCATCCGATGCATCATACATTTCTAATTCATCTGTTCCTTTTCCCGGAATATCATACATTGCATGGATCAAAATAATATAATAGTTTTCTTCATACTCATAGTTCTCGATTATTTTATCGTAAAACTCTTCCAAAAGCATATCATCTTCTAATTTACTGTTTTTTAATTTCAACAAAAATTCCTGCGTTCCTCCCGGCATCTCCTGTTCCAGAGGAAATTCCATATTCAGCAGATTCTTTCCCAAACTCCCTGATAATGTTTTCTTAAAAATATCAAAATACTTAAATGCTTCTTCTTCCGGCAAAGAAAGAAACGCTTCTTTCGATTCTAAACGTTTTGTTTTTTCATGGTCTACATAACATCCGCAAATACGTGTGATCGCACAGTTTGCAGGTGTAAATTGTTTTCTAATTTCCAGTACTTCTTTTTTGTTCATTTCTCTTTCCTCACTTATGGTTATTATCGTTACATTATTATACAACGGAAAGTAATGTTTGTGAAAGTGCCATTTGGGGACGGAGTTTAGTGTGCCATTTGGGGACGGAGTTTACTGGCTTTTTTGCTAGCCAAAAAGCCAGTAAACTCCGTCCCCAAATGGCACACTAAACTCCGTCCCCAAATGGCACACTAAACTCCTGTGTGAAGCAGTTGATTTGCATTCTCAACTCTTTCTACCGATGGTGGATCAATTCCTTTTAATTTGTACTCATAACCAAGTTCATCCCATTTATACGCACCTAAAGTATGATACGGAAGAACTTCTACTTTCTGAACATTATCCAGCGATTGAATAAATTCATCCAGTTTGATCAAATATTCATCATAATCACTTCTTTCCGGTACAAGGACATGACGAATCCAAACAGGTTTTTTGATGTCTGATAAGTAACGGGCCAGATCTAAAATGTTTTTATTTGTACATCCTGTTAAAATCTTATGCTGCTCATCATCAATATGTTTGATATCAAGCATCACCAGATCTGTATACTTCATTAATTCATTAAATTTGCTGAAAAATGGTTCTTCTCTTGTAAATGGATTTCCGCTTGTATCAAGTGTTGTGTGGATTCCATTTGCTTTTGCCTTACGGAATAATTCTGTCAGAAAATCAATCTGCAATAATGGTTCTCCACCACTTACTGTAATCCCGCCATCATTTTTCCAGTAAGAACGATATTTCATCGCTTTTTCTAACAGTTCATCTGTTGTGTAAAGAGTTCCTTTCTTCATATCCCATGTATCTGGATTATGACAAAACTGACATCTCATTGCACATCCTGTCAGGAAAATAATATACCGCACCCCCGGTCCATCTACTGATCCAAAGCTTTCCAGCGAATGGACATAACCTTTTAATGCTTCTGCCATTTTATTTTCTCCTTATTATTGATAATACCTCTTCGAACATTTGTTACAAAAAGGGGCAGTCCCTTTCGAAACTGCCCCTCTTTATTATAAACTTTTTACGAAGTTTAATTCTTATTACATTGATTTGTGGCAAGTTCTGGAAATAACGTCCATCTGCTGCTCACGAGTCAAGTCGATGAATTTAACAGCGTATCCAGATACACGAATTGTAAAGTTAGCGTATTCTGGTTTCTCTGGATGCTCCATAGCATCGATCAGTTTCTCTGTACCGAATACGTTTACGTTCAAGTGGTGTGCTCCCTGATCGAAGTATCCATCAAGAACGTTTACAAGGTTATTTGTACGCTCTTCATCTGTATGTCCAAGTGCACTTGGGCTGATTGTCTGAGTATTTGAAATACCATCTAATGCATCTTCGTATGGAAGTTTTGCAACAGAGTTCAGTGAAGCCAAGAGGCCATTCTGCTCTGCACCGTAAGATGGGTTAGCACCTGGTGAAAGTGGCTCGCCTGCTTTTCTTCCGTCTGGAAGAGATCCTGTAGCCTTACCATATACAACGTTTGATGTAATTGTAAGGATAGATGTTGTAGGCTCTGAATTTCTGTATGTGTGGCATTTTTTCAGTTTGTGCATAAATGTCTTAAGAAGCCATACTGCGATTTCATCAGCACGATCATCATCGTTACCATATCTTGGGAAGTCTCCCTCTGTCTCGAAGTCAACTACGATTCCGTCTTCATCACGAATTGTTTTAACTTTTGCATATTTGATAGCGCTCAAAGAGTCTACTACGTGAGAGAATCCAGCGATACCTGTTGCAAATGTACGTCTTACATCTGTATCGATAAGAGCCATCTCTGCTGCTTCATAGTAATATTTATCATGCATGTAGTGAATCATGTTCAATGTATCTACATACAGTTTTGACAGCCATTCCATCATAGCGTCATATCTTTCCATTACTTCATCAATATCAAGATATTCTGAAGTGATTGGTCTGTAAGCTGGTCCAACCTGCTGTCTTGTCTTCACATCAACACCACCATTGATTGCGTATAACAGACACTTAGCAAGGTTTGCACGTGCTCCGAAGAACTGAATTTCCTTACCTGTCTGAGTAGCAGATACACAGCAGCAAATGCTGTAGTCATCGCCCCATACCGGACGCATAACATCATCGTTCTCATACTGGATTGAGCTTGTTGTTACAGAAATAAATGATGCATATTTCTTGAATGTCTCTGGCAGTCTTGAAGAATAAAGTACTGTCAAGTTAGGCTCTGGTGAAGGTCCCATGTTCTCTAATGTATGTAAGAAACGGTAGTCGTTCTTTGTTACCATAGAACGTCCGTCCTGTCCAAGTCCAGCAACCTCAAGTGTAGCCCATACTGGGTCTCCTGAGAAAAGTTCTGTGTATGATGGAACACGAGCGAACTTAACCATTCTGAATTTCATAACCATGTGGTCAATCAATTCCTGAGCTTCTGATTCTGTCAGAGTTCCGTTTTCAAGATCTCTTTCAATATAAATGTCAAGGAATGTAGAAATACGTCCAACACTCATTGCAGCACCATTCTGTGTCTTGATTGCTGCAAGGTATCCGAAGTACAGCCACTGCGCAGCTTCTCTTGCATCTTTAGCTGGTGCAGAAATGTCATATCCATATGCAGCAGCCATCTCTTTCATTTCTTTCAGAGATTTAATCTGATCTGCAATCTCTTCACGAAGACGGAAATCTGTTCCTTTCATTCCATGTCTCTCGCCTCTTACGAAGTCAGACTGTTTTTCTTCGATAAGGTAATCAATACCATATAAAGCCACACGACGGTAATCACCAACGATACGTCCACGTCCGTATGTATCCGGAAGTCCTGTAATGATTTTGTTGTGACGAGCTTTTTTCATCTCTGGTGTGTAGATGTCAAATACTCCCTGGTTGTGAGTTTTGTGATATTTTGTAAAGATCTCATGCAGCTTTGCACTTGGCTCATAACCATGTGTTGTACAAGCCTGCTCTGCCATCTTAATTCCACCATAAGGCATAAATGCTCTTTTCAGAGGTTTGTCTGTCTGAAGACCAACAACTTTCTCCAATTCTTTCATGCTATCGTCGATATAAGCTGCACCATAAGCAGTAAGTCCTGAAACAACTTCTGTTTCCATATCAAGAACTCCACCTTTTGCACGCTCTTCTGCCTGAAGTTCCTGTAATCTTCCCCATAACTTATCTGTTGCTTCTGTAGGTCCAACTAAGAAAGACTCATCTCCATCATATGGTTTGTAGTTGTTCTGAATGAAATCACGAACATCTACTCCGTCTTTCCAAAGTTTACCTTTGAATCCTGTCCACTGTTCAAACTGTGCCTGTGACATTGTATACTTCCTCCTTGCTATTTTATAGCTATTACTTTTTTCAACAGTCGCAGTATAACATCACGTTAAAAAAAAGACAACCGCAAATTCCTTATTTCTTCTTATGTTCCTTATTTAGTACAATTATTGCATTTTTTGGCATACAATCCGCTATATAATGTTATTTTTTCCTAATTTTTTGTTTGATTTTATCATGTTTTCTAATAAATATTCAGTGTTGTTTTTATTGCATCTTCCACAATTTCATTTTAAAATATTTATAAATTTTTTTGTGAAATGAGAGGACAAACCTATGAACATACGCAAATCAACCATGGATGATTTAGATATTCTGTTACACCTTTATGAAAATGCACGTACATTCATGAACAGTCACGGCAATCCAACGCAATGGGGCACAACTTATCCGGAAAAAGAACGCATTATTTCAGATATTGAATCCGGTCACAGTTATGTCTGTGAAGATCACACCAAAATCATTGCGACATTTTTCTACCACAAAGCAGATGATCCTGACTATAACGAGATTTATGAAGGCGACTGGTTAAATTCTATGCCTTATGGCGTTGTGCATCGTATTACTTCAGATGGGACCGTTCATGGAACTGCTTCTTTTTGTCTTGAATGGGCATTAAAGCAATGCGGCAATCTCAAAATCGATACACACCGCGATAATTCTGTCATGCAACATTTACTTAAGAAAAATGATTTCTCCTACTGTGGTCTGATTCATCTACAAGATGGCACAGAACGTCTGGCTTACCAAAAGGTTCTCTAAATTCCCTGGGTTATACAACAAAAGATACAACCGTTGTTTTATTTTTCAACAACAGTTGTATCTTTTTTATACTAAAAATGTTTTCTTATTTCTGTTTTTCCTGCTCTTGGATTCCCCAGAAAATCTTTTCTGCCGTAATTGGCAATTCACGGATTCGAACTCCCACTGCATGATCTACCGCATTTGCAATTGCAGGAGATGGTGTATTGATTACAATCTCACCGATAGATTTGGCACCAAATGGACCTGTCGGTTCATAGCTGCTCTCAAATTCCACTCGAATTGTTCCAACATCCAGTCGTGATGGAATCTTATACTGCATAAAGGAATTGCTATAGTTCTTTCCTTTCGCACTATATACAATATCTTCATACATCGCCATACCGATTCCCTGTGCAATTCCGCCTTCCGTCTGGACTCTGGCAAGATTTGGATTAACAACAGTTCCACAGTCTACAACTGCTGCATAATCAATCAATTCGATTGCTCCTGTTTCTTTATCAATCTCTACTTCTGCCATTCCAACCATAAACGGCGGTGGTGATACCGGTGATGTAAATGCTTCGCTTGCGCTAAGTGCATCATCATTAAAGCACATTACTTTGTTTCCAATGTCTTTTCTGGAAATAGATTCTCCCGTTTTCAGATTCAAGACTTTTTCGCCGTCAAATTCTACATCTTCTACCGGACAGCCGAGATATTTTGCACCTTTCTCACTGATTTTCTTGCGCAAAGTCTCACAAGTTTTCATCACTGCCATACCTGTCACATAAGTTGTACTAGATGCGTAAGAACCACAATCATATGGTGAAATATCTGTGTCAACTCCATGTACAACAATCTCATCCATACTACAGTCCAGACAATCTGCTGCCATCTGTGAAAGAATTGTATCACATCCTGTTCCCATATCTGTAGCACCAATCATCAATGTATAGAATCCGTCGTCATTCACTTTAATTGTAACTGAAGCAGTATCACAGCTGGAAATACCGGAACCCTGCATCGACATTGCAACACCAAGTCCTCTGACTTTACCATTGCCCATATCTTTACGCATACCCTTTTCATCCCAGCCGATCATCTCTTTTGCACGAGCCAGACAACGGTCAAGAGCACAACTGTTTGCTGTCTCGCCATAATATGCCGGCATAACCTGTCCTTCTCTGACAAGATTCATCTCACGCAATTTCACCGCATCCATATCCAACTGTTTTGCCAATTCATCCACAGCTGATTCCAATGCAAATATACCCTGAGTTGCACCATATCCTCGATATGCTCCCGCAGACATATAGTTTGTGTATACAACATCATATGTAAAGCGGAAAGCCTCTGCCTTTCCATACAAAGGAATTGACTTATGTCCTGAAAGTCCAACTGTTGTCGGACCATGCTCACCATAAGCTCCCGTATTTGACAATGTATACATATCAATTGCTTTGATTATTCCGTCTTCATCAGCTCCGACTCTTACATGGATTTCCATCTCATGTCGAGGTGAAGATGCAATCAAAGATTCTTCTCTTGTAAAAATCATCTTTGATGGTTTTCCGGTCATCCATGTTACAAATGCCGGATACACCTCTCCTACCGCTGTCTGTTTTGCTCCAAATCCGCCTCCGATTCGAGGTTTGATAATGCGCACCTTAGATTTTGGGATATCCAATGCGTTCGCCAAAATACGACGTACATGGAAAGGTACCTGCGTAGATCCTACTACATTCAAACGTCCATATGCATCCATATAACAATATGTGCGGAATGTCTCCATCATCGCCTGCTGATTTGCTTTTGTGTGATAAGTCTGGTCAACAACATATTTACAAGAAGCCAGAACTGCATCCACATCTCCGTCAGAGCACTCATCATGCGCACAAAGATTTCTCTTATTATCTGCTCCAACCGGTGCCAGACTTCTCCAGCTGTCTTCCGGATGTACTAAAATTTCATTATCTTTTGCTGTTCTGAAATCCAATACCGGCTCCAACACCTCATACTGTACTTTCACAAGCTTCATCGCTTTTAAAACAGCTTCCTCTGTGTTCCCTGCAACAATTGCTACCGGATCTCCGACAAAACGAACTCTCTGATCCAGAATCAATCTGTCATACGGACTTGGCTCCGGATAAGTCTGTCCTGCCAATGTAAAACGTTTATCCGGGCAGTCTTCATAAGTGAATACCGCTTCAATTCCCGGCACTAACATTGCTTTTGATTTATCTATACTCTTAATTAATGCATGTGCATAAGGGCTTCGAACAACCTTTACGATCAAACAATCTGATGGAGCCAGGTCATTTACATAAACGCCTTTTCCAGTTACCAATGCCTTAGCATCCACCTTTGGCACTGCCTGATTTACATATTTCATTATGCCTGCTCCTCCTTCTTACTCTGCATATATTTCTGAATAGCACGAAGCTGCCCCATATAACCAGTACATCTGCACAGATTTCCCGCAAGATACTGTTTAATCTCATCAACAGACGGATCTTCTAACTCCCTGAACATTGCAAGAACATTCATAACAAAGCCCGGAGAACAGAAACCACACTGCTCTGCTCCTTCTGCTGCAAGAAAACGTCCAAACTCTTGTGCTTCCTTCTGAACACCTTCCAGTGTTGTTACCTCATGTCCGTCAATTCCCGCTGCCAGAATTGAACATGACAGACGAGATTTTCCATCTACCCATACAGTACACAATCCACAGTTTGTTGTCTCACAACCACATTTTACGCTGACACATCCAAGCTGTCTTAATACATTTAACAAAACACTGTCCCCTGATACCTCTGTCTGAACAGGTTTGCCATTTAGTCGAAATTTAATTTCCATTATTTATTGTTCCTCCGCTAAAATTGCCCGAATCGAGCGTCGAATCAATACCTCTGCCAAATGTCTTCGGTATTCGGCACTGCCTCTCATATTCGATCCATATGTAAACATATCTGCTGCTTTTTTCGCATATGCATCAATCTCTTCTTCTGTAGCATCATCTCTAATATCCCAGTCCAGCTCCAAAAGTGCTGCTTTTCCAGGTCTTGCCCCTACAGATATCCACCACAGTTTTTCTCCTTTAAACACACCTGTTACAATACCGCATGTCAATACCGGGAAATCTGTTTTTGTCTGGCGGATTGATTCATAATGAATCTTTCTTTTACTCTTACGAACAATTACAGATATCAAAAGATCTTTGTCCATCTTACGATTCACAAACTCTGACAAACGAACAGTTCCCCCATTATATAATTCTACAAAAGTATCCATTGCCAGCAAAACAGTTAGTACGTCTGAAAATCCATATCGTCCAAAAATACTACCGCCTACTGTTGCCTGATTACGGAACTGAACCCCTACAATCGGGCTCAACGCTTTTGCTATATTTCCCTTTGAATATTCATTTAATCCCTGATGAGTTTCTAACTGACGCAATGTACACATTGCTCCAATCTTAAATACATGATCCGTCTCTTCAATTTTATCCAACTCCAGTTCAGACAGATCAATTACTGTTTTTACTCTCGCATTTCCAAGGCGCATCCACATCATACCGCCCATAACACGACTGTTACGTGCCTGATTCAACTCGTAAGCCTCATCCAGAGTTTTTGCTTTTACATAATTTTGTATCGTAAGCAAACCATTATCTCCTTTCGTCTCCTACAACAAAATAAGGTGCAAATGCATTCTGTCATTCACACCTTTAAGTACTCTTTATTCTATCATGTTTTATTTTATTTGTCAAAATATGACATCATAGATTTTTTACTTCTTTTATAATTTATTCTAATTTATATTCATTAATTCTATTTATATATTCTCATTATTCTTCATTAATTCTTTATTTACTAGAGAATCGCTTATCATCTTTCTTGCAGCTCTGTCGTATGCCAGTTGATACAGCATTTCCCAGGAATTAAATCTGTGTAAAATCCTTATTTTTAACTCTGTTTTAAAATTAAAAAAATTTTCTAATTTTCTTGTTGACAAACCACATCTTACTTGCTATACTAAGCAAGTGCTCAAGTGAGCCAAACAGAATATAGGGGATTGGTCAAATGGTATGATAGGGGTCTCCAAAACCTTTGGTGGGAGTTCGATTCTCTCATCCCCTGCTTTTTCCAGTAATCGTGATGATTACTGGATTTTTTGTTTTATCCAGCAACCATGCGGGTTTTGAGGGTTCTTGCATATTAGAATCTATTTAATGAAATAAGAATAAAAATACTTATTTTAGAACGCTATGCAACACGCCATGCAACACGAAATTTAATAAGATGATACAATATTCTCCCCGGTATTTCTACCGGGGATTTCTATATTACACAATCTTCAG
The DNA here is from genome assembly GCF_003628495.1 of Ruminococcus sp. B05. NCBI lineage: Bacteria > Bacillati > Bacillota > Clostridia > Eubacteriales > Oscillospiraceae > Ruminococcus > Ruminococcus sp. B05. The sequence goes on from NZ_RBZR01000008.1 coordinate 134,118, forward strand.
CTGAGATTATAATCAGTTCATGTTTATTTAATCCAAATTTTAATCGCCTGCATTGCTTTTACTAGTCCGTAGCTTCCCGCGTTTCCTTGTACGGTTTTTCCCCACCCATCATTCGCATAGTGAGCTTGTATATAGATTTTCTTTTTATCTAATCCTTCTGAGATTATATGTATTGCTTCTAATCTCTTTCCTTTTCCGACTGTTCCAATGATTGTGTTGTGATCAATATATCCGTAATCCACGTCTCCAATATCTTGAATATGAGCAATAACTTTTAGCTTTACATTTTTTAATTTTCTTGTGTCGATTCTTATTGCTTCTAGACGTTTATTTTTTCCGGTTGTTCCTGCAACCTGTCCATCGTGCACTGCATCAAGCCATCCATAATCTTCTACATGTGCCTGATAGTACAATCCGACATTATTCTTTGCTGTTCCGGCAATTTGTGCTGGCTTATTTTCCGCTTTTTTCGGCACTGCTCTTCCTGCAATTCCGCTTGCTATCATTTCAGCAATTCCATTTGCACCGATTTTCTTGTATAACTCAGTATCATGTGTGTTATCACAGAACATTGTTTCAATAATCATTGCGGGCATGCTTGAAGCACACAGATCATGAAGACCTCATCTGCCTTTGCAGCCTTATCACGGAGCTCCTGTGTTTCAGTATCATCATCTTCTTTCTCGCTACTCTCTCCGGTCTTGACCTTACCGTTCGGTTTCTTTCCAGCCTTTTTCTGCTGTTCTCTCTGCCATTTTCTTTTTTCTCTGGCAAGACGTTTCTTGACGGCATCATCTACATCCTTCTGGGAAAATTTCTTTTCATTCTCTTCTGGCTCATCATCGTCACTGTCGTCATCATCGTCTCCTGGATCATCGTTATCATCATCTCCGCCTTCTTCTCCCGAATCATCGTCTCCTCCGTCTCCGGCAAAAATCTGCAGGTTCATTGTCCAGTATCTTTCTTTCATGTTCATGTTCTTCATAATTATCCTCCATTTCTCCGCTTAACGCCCGTCGGCAGCCGTAGCTTGTACGTATTCAGTACCATAAGTTCTCTGTATGTCACTTACGGCAATAAAAAAAGAATCTACCAGAAAGCACCCCTTTTCTGATAAATCCTTATATTCTATATCAATATGCCCGTCAGCAATGTGGTAAGAGATCTCGTCATCTGTAAGCGCTTTGAGCGAATGTACAAGTCCCTGTGTTAATGCTGATACAGCTGCACAAATGATATCATTTCCGATTTTTGCACATCCTGCATGGCCATCTACCGTCAGACCAGTTCTGGTAATATTTATTGCAATCAATAGCATCACCTCCTAAAAATGCGTATAAAAATACCACCAACCATTTCTGATCAGTGGCGTTAATCTTCCCTATGATTCGGACATTTTAAACAGATTTCCTTATAACCAGTGACTTTTCGCACCGCTTCCGGAATTGTCCAATCAGGTGCCAGTCCTTCAACATTCATATGGATATCAAAGCATATCCCATCTTCAATTTCAGTCCCCAATAGCGGACATTTAATCTTTTTTGATGCCATATTTTTCTGCCACCTCCCTGATTTTTAGTGTTTGTTCATCGAATTGTTCTTTCTTAAATGCTGTTCGAATATTATTATTTTCTGTATCAACGTATACGGCTCCATTAGGTCCGTAATAGTTTACAAATCTTCCATTCCAGCGAGTAAGAGAAATATCCGCTTCTTTTATAAATCTTTCTGCCTCTTCTCTGGAAACACTATGTTCTCTTTCTGCATTTATATGTCCAGCATCAAACGAGAACTCCGAAACATCTATCTTATCCGGATTAATTCTTGGAACACCTCTTATTTTTGCTTCTGTTAGTTCTTCTTTTATTTTATCATTTCTTATCTTTAAAGCAACTTCTTTTTGTACTTTCTTATTCTTCGCCACAGCTTCTGCAGATAACCTTTTATCAAACCCTACAATCTGTTCCCTGTCAGTCCTGCGGTGTAATCCGGGAGTATCTTTCACGTAATACTTTAGCTTATTCTCTGTCTGCTTGAGCTTTACAGAAGCTTCCTCGAACCCCTCCTGATCTCCTGCCGCGTCCAGCATCATACATTCCCGTTTCTGCTTTCGCACTTCCCTCTCAAGAGCTCTCTGCACCTGTGTCTGCTTATACAGCTTATCATTAGCATCCATATCTTCTGTAGGAAAATGTCTCTGCACATTTACTCCCGGAACAAATGGCCATTTATGGTGTCTGCAATTTATTCCAAGAATCCCATCCGGTTCACCATAACTGGATGAATTCCAGGGATAATATTGAATCTTCTTTCCGTACAGATCTTCCGTGTAGCCGCTCCCATTATTCAGGTCAAATATCTTGCCTTCCTTGTCTGGCTTCTCCCTTTCTCCCAGGTACGCACTGCTGCTTTCCAGTCTTTCATCTTGTTTTTCCCTACCATCCAATTTTTCGATTCATAAAAATCAACAAACAGTTGTGGATCTACGTGATTATTACGCTTAATGCAATATGCTCTCACTGTTTCTACAGCTGGCGGTTCAAACCGCCCTATATTATTTCTTTCCTTCTTTCCTTCTTTCTTTTCTTCTATTGTTGTCGCTACCTTGTCGTTACTCTGTCGATACTCTGTCGTTACCTTGTCGGATTATGCTTTGCAGTAAATCAATATTTTAAGTTTTCTCCAATTTGGGGAATAACCTGTGCCTAAGTGTCTAAAGTATGATATCATGTGAGTAACAAATTAGATGTTACAAGGAGGAAATTATGAAATTTATGCAAACAGAGAAAAAACAGCTATTGATCTATGTGATTATAGCATACGGAATCACATATGTAATGGGACTTCTGATGTGGTATGGCTATGGAAAAGGTCTTGATCTCAGCGCTTTTCCAAATGCGCAGATGCTGTATCCAGCGGCAGGTGTGATGATGGCTTATTTAATTACCAAAAAAGGAGATAAAAATCTTCCAACGGCTTTTTACATATTCTTTGTAGCTCTCACGGCGGTGCTGGTTGTCTGCACGGCGGCTTCTGTTCTGGCTCCCCAAAATAGAGATCTGATGAGCATGCCATATTCTCAGTGGGCACCGATCATGGAGTACGTTATAATAGGTGGCAGCGTTATTTTCTGGATTCTTCTTCTGCAATCCGGTAAAGAAAAGCGCAGATCCTATGGACTGAACAGCGAACATTGGAATATATCTATTCGTATGATCCTGTTGTTTATTGGATTATATCTTCTCAGATTTGTGATTGCCTGTGCTCTGAGCGGCCAGCTTTCTGAATTTGGCAAAATAATGGCAAATCCTACTACCTGGATCATATTTTTTACTGTTTTGGTAAACTTTTTCCTGTCA